>VBBV01000047.1 GCA_005883695.1 Candidatus Bathyarchaeota archaeon
TCTTGAAGTTTGATGAGTTCTCTTGTCTCCTGCTCAAGTTGAGCTTCCACTTGGTTCCAGCTGGTTTTCGATCGCTCGTACGAGCGGGTAAGTTCGATTAGCTTTTCTGACCGCGGGTGAATCCCGGCAAGCTGGATTTCTGGGGACATGTTTTCGTCGTCGTTTCAGTTATTCTAATTATATAAGTTCTGTTGTACTCATATTCCGTTAGGAATGGGGCTTTCTGTATTCCGATAGGAATAAGAGCATCGTAAACCCGTCTAGAGGCATGCTTCCATCCTTGGGGGAGATTCCAAAGAAACGGAAAGAGCTAGGATTGACACAGTCTAGACTCGCCGTATCGGCTGGAGTAAGCCAGTCCATAATCGCGAAGATAGAGGCCGGTTCAGTGGACCCGTCTTATTCGGTGGTGCAAAGACTGTTCAGCGCTTTAGAAAGAGCAGGGGTTGAGAGCCCGGCACGTCGCGTGGATGAGATCATTAGTCGTCCTGTTGTCTCTGTGGCGAGAACGCAGCTTGTTCGAGATGCTGTTGACTTGATGAGGCGTAGGGGTTATTCGCAGCTCCCAGTTTTAGAAAGTGGGCGATGTGTTGGAAGCATTTCGGAGAAGACGATACTCGACCGGGCTGCTCGAGGCGAGTCCTTAGAGTCGGTCCTTGCCCTAAAGGTTCGCGAGATCATGGATTCGCCGTTGCCGGTGGTCAACAATGATACTCCACTTGACCTCGTTCTGGGATTGTTGCAGAGCAACTATGGCGTCCTCGTTTCTAAAGGCGAGAACATCGTCGGTATTCTGACGAAGTCGGATATTCTGAAGACAAAAAGGTAGTTCTAGTAATGGACGGATTGTAGCGTTCAGCATTGAAGGAACGGTTCAGGGTTGTTTCCAGTGACTATTCACTAGGGTAACATCACTCCTATCCAAGAACAACTCATGCTGTGTTCTCCTGTTCGAGATACTACTAGGACAAGTATCCTTGGATGAGCTTGAATGATCACTAGGTATGGGTTGAACGAATGCTAGTCCAACTTACCAGTCTTGATCCCATCTGGTCCCTTTTCACGGTGATAGGAATACTCACCCTATTCGGAAAGAAGAAGAAAGACGAGAAAGACCACGAAGAGATTGTAGAATCGTCGATATCCATGCCTACTTCAGCGCCCAACTCTCCTGGGGCACCACTCCAAGCTCTTCCTGTTCCCGTAAGTGCTCCTAGTCCTCCTTCTCCTCCAACTTCTCCGCCAATGAACGCCAACATCTCCTATCCACCGCCGAGAAGCTGGCAGGGTCCTCCGCAGGGAGACGAGGACAATTCGCTGAGCAGACTGCTACAGTCTCTGCTCAGAGATTTGCCATCCGACGCGAACTCGATGGGTGGCGAGCAGCCAGGAGCGTTCTCGTTGCAAAGTACTGCTGAATGGGTTCCGCCGAGGGCGACGCCAACAAGTCGGCCGATGATGATAGGTCTAGGGGGAAAGAAAGGCCCTGACCCAGAGAAACCAGCTCCCGCGCCTCCGGCACCAGTGACTACCGCGCCTCCTCCACCTCCAGCGCCTCCAGTCCGTTCCGTGAAACCCTCCGCGCCTATGGAGCAGCTGGCGAAGGAAGCGGTCCAGCCCAAGTTCTATCCGCCGCCCTCACCGGACAAGCCAGAGAAGCCTGTCCGGGAAGAAGCTCTGAAGCGTCCCAGCCCTCCAAAAGCGTCCCAAGCCTTTGACCATATCTTCGAGCTTACAAAAGGAAGCCTAGAGTCTCCAGGCTTGGTGGTCGTAAATGGTAGCCAAGGATCTGGAAAAACGACTCTCTGCTCTGGGCTTGCGAACAGTTTTCTGAAGCAAGGAGATCCGTGCATGTTCGTTACCTACGATAAGGCGCCTGCTGCTCTTAGGGATCAGATGAAAAAAATGGGGGCGGATCCATCAGAGGCTGAGTCTCAATATAGGTTCTTGCTGGTGGACGGGTTTTCGGCCCAGTCCGACTCGTTCAGCTTTGAGCCGTACTATGTTGAGAAGGCGTTTGACTTCGATTCGATACAAGATGCGCTCATAAAGAACAGTTCCATGTTTATCGGCGAGAAGACGAAGATTCTCTTCGACTCGATCGATCCGGTGATAGCAAAGGTCGAGTCCAAGGATTTTGTCAAGCGATTAAGCGAGACCCTGGACAAGCTAAGAGACTCGAACGTGACACTGGTCTTGACGGTGGATCTTTCAAAGGCACCGAAGGAAGTGGTCAAGTGGCTGGAAGATACCGCGTCCTGCGTTATCGATCTTGACAAGGACGATTCAGATCCGAACGGGCGAGAGCTGAAGGTAAGGAAGCTGAACGGGTCCGCGTCCAAGATAGATACAGAAACTTTCGAGATAGATTCGAGCAAAGGGCTCGTCTTCGTAAAGTAACCTTATCCGTTCACCGACGGGTGTTAACAGGATTAGCTACTCGTCGTCTTTCGAGTCGTCCGCTTGCGGTGGAGGCTGGAAGGCTTCGAGCGGCACCCATCTGCTCTTCTGGGCTCCTTTGACCCAGGCGCCTCCTCCATCGATCCATTCGACGACTCCCTCGATTGTTTCGCCGCTCATCAACGTCACTTTGACGTTTTCGCCGGGTTTTGGAAGAGACATGAACGGAGCAAACCGGGCTGGCTGAGCTATGATAAAACCCTGACCTGGACAAGCAGGACGAATCAGTCAGGCGTCGTTAGAGCCCGATACTTACTTTCACATGGGTCCGCAGGGACCACTCATGCGACGCGAGGGTCGGTCGCTAAGACCCCCTATTTTTTCTAGAACATTTCCTGTCTGGCATTGATAATGGGCGAGACATGTGGTTCAGGGCACAATCCATGCTGCGATGGTAATGGAAAGATGGCGACAATTCCGAACGAATCTAGGGAGAGTTGAAGCCGAGGTCCCAGATTCGAGATCGGGGCTTATAATGGGCGAGTTTCTGAACCACGCGAAAAAGTCTAGAGGGGCTCTACGTAGCCGAAGCCTTCACGAATGATCTTACGCACCATCTCAGCCCTCTCCTCGGTATTTTTGTCTAGGTAAATTTTGACGATGTGGCCCTTCTCGGTCTCGAACCGCAAGCCTTCTTTGCGAAACTTCTCCAAGGCATCGTTCAGGGTGAAGTGGTTTCCAAAAGTTGCAACAATAACGGCGCGGTTCTTCTTCTTACCACCTAGTCGGATCGCAGTCTTTCTGAAACCCTCTGCCAAACCATAAGCCATGGTAAATCCGCCTTCTCTTCCCGAACTAGGAACGTCGCTATATGACTATCGGGTCACGCTGCCAGTTCGATAGGCCGCATCTTTTGGGACGGCCTTTTACCCAAGACCTTTCCAAGCTCCACCGTGACAACTCTTCGG
>VBBV01000127.1 GCA_005883695.1 Candidatus Bathyarchaeota archaeon
ATTTGCTGATTAATATCTAACCCTTCGACTGAATAGTCGTTTTTCAGATATGCAATGTGGCCACCCGTGCCGCAGGCAACTTCGAGCAGATCGTTGCCTAGGGAACGTTTGTGTTTCTGGATTAGCTGGTGAAGCTTTGCTGCTTCTTTCTCGTAGCTCTTGAACGAGTAAATAGCGTCGTAGAGTTCTGCCGAACGATCGTACAATTGCCGATAAAGATGGGTGGATCGTCAGGGACAGATATGGCTTGGGCAGACCGCCTAGGGATGCAGAGGTAGAACCATCGCGTCCTCAGGAGCTATCAATCCGATCGCGACTAGCTGAGTAACGACTTCTAGGATTTGCATCCGAATCTCAGCGGGCGAGACCTTCTTTTCCACTGCGAGTTCTGACGTTAGCTCGTCAATGGTCTTGCTTCCGTCGCTCTTCTCCCAGAGGCTGGCAATATCATCGTTCCCCAGATACCGTGAATTCGCCTCATTAATCAGGACAATAGTCCCGTCAGGGTTCCTAGCGATGTGTCCCTTCTTTCTAGGCTTGAAACTGGCGGGGTTGAACTCGATAGTGACAGGTTCTTGGTTCGACTGTAAACGTTCTCGTGCCGCAGCACTCATCTTATCAGGGGTCCAAGGCGGGTCCCAGACAATGTCGACATCAGCGTGCCTGACGCCAGGTATCTTCTCGATAAGTTCCTTGACCTGATGACTCAGGTACGCGCTGGCAGGGCAGCCCATGGCTGTAAGGGTCATTCGGACCTTCACGGTGTCACTTTCTATTGCGACGCCGTAGACCAGACCGAGATCAACGATGTTGACGGGTATCTCTGGATCGTAGCAGTTCCGGAGCACATCCATTACTCGGTCGACGGAAAGACCCTCGCTCAAGCGCTTCGACCAAAGTTCATAGTGGCTAATGAGCCTAATAGAGCTATTCGCTCGCCAGAGTCGCCGCGCAGGTCATCAGACTATAAGAAGTGGACCTCGGGAGTATCCAAATCCCATACGTGTATGTCGCACGAAAAATATGGAGAGCCGCTCGAAAACCAACTCGATGACCATGGGGATGGCAAGATGTTCAAGTTTTCGAGAACCATCGAATAGTATGTCGAGGCCGGGGCTGTCCAGTTGAAACTCGCAGAACCAGTACCATTCAGGTGCCATTGCCCTAGTGAGCGAGGTCCGACCGTCCAAAAGATACTGCTGGTCTTAGGGTCAGTCAAATCGATCTTAATAGAACCGGCGGTGACGTTGAACTTCCACATGTAAGAATGCAAGTGCATCAGAGTCAAATTGAGAGTTGGAGCCGGACCGTTGAACGAAACATTGTCATGGAAGATTAGACTCGGCGCATATCGGATGCGGGGAGATGCTGATGGTTGTGAACCGGGAAAAGGGAGGGGCAGACCTCTTGCCAGAAGAAGGAGAAGGATTAGCACCAGGCTTGAGATACCAAGTATCCTCTTGGTGTCGTGGGAGACCATCATCTAATCCTTCTTCTGTTTCTTCGCCTTCTTGCTCGGGTATCGTCGGCCAAGCTCGGCGAGCTCGTTCTGCCAGGGACGGTTCACGTATTCGCCGAGAATTCCGCCTCCTTCGGGGTTGGGAAAGCTGACTGGATGTTTTTGGAATTTTTTTTCATTCTTCCTCTGGTTCTGAAGGCGATAGAGAATGAGTGCTTTCGAGCTTGCCCAGACTCCGACTAAGAGCGCCCAGCTATTGAACGGGTTGAGGTTGTACAAGAGGGCGATTAAGCCGGTGGCTGTGAAAGCGAAGAGAACGGACGCGACGGCCTCGCCTCTCTCAGGGCGGAGCAATAGTCTCCCCACTATGACGTGGGCCTCCGATGCTAAGAAGATTACCTGGACAGATCTTGTCCGATACGGGGCGTCAGAGTATTCGGTTGAGCCTGTCGTAGGCGGCCGGTAGAAGCCGGTTTTCAGCATCGATCAGAGGTTTCAGCTCTCCCGATTTCAACAGCTTAGCGATCCCCGTTCCAGTCGCGAGTTTTCCGTGACGCCAGCTTCGTAAGATAGGGCCGTACTCTCCCTTCAGGCTCTTCGTAACGCTCTTGACTACGTTCTGGGCTTTCTTGGACTTGCTCTCCACTTCGACCTCGAAAAGACGTATCTTTTGATCGTCAAAGTCGTAAAGCACTGAGTCAATGTCTAGTTCTGCTAGCATGGGGGACCCTTCAGGGCTAGACGTCACATCTCGGACCTGCCGTTGGGTCTCTCGATGCTGGATAGGAACAAGGCCTTTACTCTTCAATAGCTCAATGGGGTCTGAATGATTGATCTGGCCAACAGAACTGGGGGGCTGATGGGGGATTTTCAGTTCGGAAACCACTCTTTCAATCGTCTCATGTGACCAGGGAACCTCCATCTCAGATCGGACCATTCCACCCCAGAGAGTTCGTCTAGGATGTGTCTTCATGGTGATCCAACGGTCCTGGTTGTCTGTCCGTATTCTCAAATTCAACTTGCGATGTGAAAGAAAGTGGCCGGGGGTGTCGAAGTATGTGTCGGCAAGAGACTTCGTCTTCTCCCCAACCAATAGATAATCTCCGACGCTTTTCTTATCAGCAATCTTTCTGACAATCTCCTCAGGATGGTCCGACAAGATGAGGAGGATCGATTCGATCTCGCGGCCGAAACCGAGAGCCTGCGGTAGCTTGACCATCCTAGTCCAACTCATAGTTTTGAACGGAGAATGTGTAGTTACTGAACTTTATCTGACTCACCAAAACTAGCCATAGGGACAATTGACAGAGCCCAAGAGAGCAAGGAGACAACGGCGCGCTTTCTCGGACGACAGAAAGGTCAACGTTAAGAAGGCTGCTTCACCGACGTTCGTTCGGACCCCATCAACGACAGCGGCTTCCACAAAAATCGACCTTTTCATACTTAGGCATGGAGAAGCAGGCAACCGAATGTCCGTGGTTAAAGAAGACTCCGAACGACCCCTAACACTAGAAGGCCGGATAGAGATGCAGAAAATAGCCAAGTCATTGAAGGCAGTCGGATTGCAAACTGATCGGATCTGTACAAGTCCGTTGAGAAGGGCTCGCGAGACCGCTGAAATCGCGGCCAAGGTCCTCAAGATTCCGAGACTAGAAGAATGGGACGAATTGAAGCCAGACGGAAGCAAGGCAGAACTCTATCGCAAACTGGCAAAACTCGAACAAGACTCCAGACCAATCCTTGTAGGACACGAACCCTACCTCAGCTCAATGATTGGCGAGATCATCGGGACCACGGGCGCTCGACTTGTTCTAAAGAAGGGCGGCCTCGGAAAAGTCCGAATAACATCGTTTACTCCCAGAATCTCTGGCGAGCTCAGGTGGCTTCTCACGCCGAAAATGATCACTAAGATGTCTTGATAACCCCAAACGAATCGCCATGACCCCGCCGAAGGGAAACGTAAACGACGGGCGGGCCTAGCCAAGTTTGAAAGTCTCCGTGATAGACCTAGGCTACAACTCGCTAAAACTGGTGAACTACGAAGTCAGGCGGGACAAGTCGCTCGTCGCGTATGGACAGCAATCGGTCCTCGCG
>VBBV01000128.1 GCA_005883695.1 Candidatus Bathyarchaeota archaeon
AAGAGAGCACTGGCAGAACATGATTCTTCAGGTCCCGGGCAGCGGTATCCTTGGTGAGGCCTATCAGAAGTATTTGTTTGCGCCAGCATTCTTCGACCAGGAGGTTGAGGGTGAAGAGTGTGAGGAACGCGAGGTCTTGGGTGGTGAGCCAGTGCCAGTCATTGTTTTTCCACACTCTCATGGGGTTCTGTTTGGGTTTCTCTTCGAACATTCGACGACCTATTGTGTCGATGAGAGTCTTGATCCGGGTCCACGTCCCGACATATCTTTCCTTCAGCCCATAGGTTCCGAGGAGCTCTTCTAGAAAGCCTTCAAGCTTTGATTTGCGAAGTATTCGTTCTATCCGCCTCCGCCTATCTGACTGGGTGATTCCTAGTAGGGTGCACAGTGAATCGAGGCTTTGCGGTCCGTGACGTTCCAGAGCTAGCCAGCATCTGTAGCGTAGATAGTCGCCCCGGGGAGCGGGAAGGTCGAGCTTGGGATTGTCGATATGGTGGCGTGCGTAGGCAAGGTCGTTGATGTCAATTGGGACCCCGCCAACATCGAGCCCGTATAGCGAGCCGTTAGACTTCCAGAGCTTTCGCCTTGATGTATCGTAAATGAGGCTGGCTAGACTTGTTGCAAGGCTTCTGTCCAAGAAGATGATTCTTGGCCCATCTGTTTCGGTGGCCAGTTTGTAGGCAAGATAGTACTCGGAGAAGGTCATGATCCACATCGGAATAGTGGAGTTGTTGGCAATCGCCTCATCCGTCAAGGGCGTTGCCAGGGACATCTCGGTGCTCTCTCCAGGATGAAGAAAGCTCTGGTCAATCTCCGGAACCTCGTTCACGTAGACCGGGACACAACTAGATAGCGCCCGTCCGGTCTTGAGAAACTGCTCCTCATACTCGACTGAGGGGGAGCGCGTGGGGGAGAACTGGATCGTTCCACGTGACGCATAAGACCCTCCCAAGAAGACGACTAGATCGAAGAGAGGACGAGAGTATTCTGTTCCATCTACTGCTGCGAAAGAAACGGTATCCGATCCAAAGAATTTCTTGGCAGTTTCGTAGGCCGAGGAGTAGTTGAAGTCGGATTTGATGATGTTCTGGAAGAGTCGTTCGTACAGGCCTTCGACTGCCTCGAACCGGGTCCTGTAGCCTTCTATCTGATCAAGCGCACCGTTCTGAAGAAGTGTGCCCGCCCTCTCGATTTGAGAGCTTAGCGATGAGCTTGCGAGGACTTCCTTCTCGATGCTATGCAAGTTGTAGTGGGCCGGGATCGGTGTGGTATAAAGATGGGACACCTAAGCGTAAGTTATTTTCCCAGGCTTGAATGCGGAAGGCGGATCAGGGGGCGTAGGATTGACCATGACTAAGCGAACCCGACGTGTTGACACAACTATCCTCATCGCATTCGCACAGTTTGTGATCATCGTTCTCCTATTATCAGGTGTCTCAGCGGAGTATCAGTCTAACGGATACATGCAAGAATGGATTGCCCAGAACGCTTGGCCAGTCGGTTATCTCTTGAACGGATATCTAGCGTCGACGCTGGTGGGTGTTGCAATCGGTGGAGGATTTCTTCTTCTTCAGAGATGGAGGAGTACAGGAGACCTCGGTAAAGAATAAGATTTCATTAGCGAGACGATAGGGCGATTCTTTCTATTTCATCTCGCTTACGGACGGAGGCGCTCTTAGGGTCTCTTGCCGCCGCAAGGATTAGCTCGTCCGCAAGACATTCATCAACGCTTCGCGGATTGTTATGTGAGGCGGCTCTGGCTCCTTGCGTGATGTGTCTCAGAGCTATGTCAACTCTTCGCTGAGGCGCTATGTCTATAGATATCGGATAGACGATCCCACCGTAGGCGATTCTCGTCACGTCCTCCGCAGGCGCCGCGTTCTGTATAGCGCGGACGAGGATTTCGATCGGATTCTTGTGAGTCTTAATACTGATCAGGTCGAAGGCGTTACGCACGATACTGATCGCGCGAGCCTTGCGGCCTCCGGCAATCCCTGGCCTCATCATATCATCGATCAATCTCTCCACGACATTAATCGTGGACTTCCGGAAACGCTGGTGCTCGTGCCGACCGCTGGTGTGTGGAAGGAGAATGGGACGAGCCGAGATGTAGCGCTTCAGTCCTGGATCCTCTGCCTCGATGCCCGCGGTGGGCCACATACCGAAGACCTTGACCTCGGGGATTTTCTTGAGTTCTTTGCTCATACCTATCCTTCAGTTTACCGGCGGGGTTTGGACTCCTGACGGCGTTTTAAACGTTCCCGGGGAGATCGGTCTTCCTCGCGGAATGTGTCGGTTTCTAAAGAGTTTCTAACTCTCGATAATCTCGACTGCACGGTTCAACCCTTATATTTCGATGGAAATTGGTTTGGCCATGCCAAAATTCATCGATAGTCATCCGATGGGATCCTTGACCTCGGAACAGCTAAAACAACTGCAGAACGCCCCAAAAGACAAGTTTGGCGTGACCCACCACGACATATTGTACAATAAGAAAGAGGACCGAGTTTACTGTGTCCTCGACGCGCCGAGCAAAGAGGCAGTTGCGAACCATCACAAGGGCGCTGGTCTTCAGGTCGAGTGGATTCACGAAGTCGAATCCACAAGACGCTAGTCTGAGTTTCTGAAGCGTAGGCCGCGAACTCCCTCTCCCCAGTTTTTGTCTCCCAAACGTTAGGAGACCTTTCTTCGAAAAGATTGATAGACTAGGTCAGCCTTTAAACTCAAGCGATCTAAAATTTTGACGGTTACTGAAACTCTAGTTAGACAATCAGCGAAACCGCATTTTCCAATCGAATCACTTCTTTCCGCGCGATTACTGCTTGCTCCCAAGATTGTCCGGGACAAAGTATTCTTCCTCTAAGATTTCAGCGGCGTTCTCAGCCTCTATTCTATGGACAAGAAGGGAAGCATTCCTCAACCACTCCTTCCCGGTGGCCAAGCTTTGGTCAATCCGCATCTTATGGATGGACACAATTTCTACGTTCTGCCGAAAATGGGGAAGGTTTTGGTCATGATGGACAAGCTGGGAAACGAGAACTATCAGCCCATGCTCATCCCAGTTGAGGGGGGTATTCCCGAAAAGGGGTTAGGTGACAGATAT
>VBBV01000129.1 GCA_005883695.1 Candidatus Bathyarchaeota archaeon
TCTACAGGGTCTTCTCGCAAGCACAAACTGTAGCTGGCCAAGCATCCGTAGTCGCTAGCATACTACCAATTACTTCTGCGGCCTTCTTGGTAGGCCTGGCCATAGGAATATGGAAAGGCTGAACCGAGCCATGTCTCTGACATTGTTCCTTGGTCCCTAGAGTACTTGGATTCCTAGCGTCTCTTGCGTCGTGATCGAGGGGCCTGCTTTGTGCGACTGTGAGCAACTATACGGTGTCTCGTCTGCTTCTTCATGCTTGAGATAGAAGCCGCTCCGTCGTTCCATGCAGCTTTGACCAATCCCTGAAGTACAGGATTCTTCGCTTCTTGTAATGTTCTGATCTTGATGTGGCGCGCTCGCTTGCCAATGCCTTGGAGCAAATGATGCGGGTCGTCAAGATGCGCTCCGAACAAGAATCCGAGCGTAACCTGGCTTTGAGCAGGCGAAATGTAGCAGATGCGCTCGAGCGGAGAGTCGCTTAGCGAGTAGTTGATGGCGTCGTAATAGAGGAACTCGTGTGCTCTAGGCATTGCTTTTCTTGCCATGTGACGCAACTCTTTGGTTATCTTCCGTATTTGATCCGGATAGTTCGAAAGATACTCTTCCACAACGTCAACCAAAGACAATCAGCTCCTATTTTGGTCGGGCTCCTAGGCTTTGAACCGGCATTTTCTCTATTCTAGCTTTGCCTCTCTGATCCACGGTCTCCTCTCCTGGTGGGTTTTGTCCTCTGAAGCATTAAGACCGAAAGTGTACACAGGAAGAAGCAGAGTCCTAGTCCTGTGAACACGTAGACCCACGCGTCCCACAGCCCTCTTGCTCCGATGATCGGGAAATAGTAAACTCCGCCTGTCCCGTAGAATTGGGCGATTCCGTAGAGTTCGTCCGCTGTGACAGAGAGAGCTCCAAACCCGTAACACGCGACTCCAAACAATATCAGCCATTTCACTTGGGTCATAATGATTTCTTAGCAACCGTTGGGAGGAATGCATCATGTTCTAATCAAGATAACGTATCCGCTCCCTAGGATGGGTTAGCTAGAACAGGTCTTGAAGGGTCGAAATTCAGGGACTACGTTCCTTTCCAGCAAGCCTTCTTGTTCTTGTCGTACCAAGAGTTGACGTATTCGCCGCCGGCGATCCGGTTGCAGACGAATTTCGCGTCGCAATAGTCGCAGAGTTCAAGGTTTCCTATGACCCATCCCGTTCCCGGGTTCATGTCAGTCTTCAACTCCACCATCTCCTCCGACAATCCCTGCGTCAGCGTGTCGAGAAGATTGTTGGTGCACTGGTTACAACCTTTCGCGCAGGGGTAGGGTTCAACTGTGTAGAAGGGACCGTTGGACCCGTTGATGGTATTGTGATAATCACAGAAGAATGTGCAGGATGCTTCAACGGGCGAGAGAGATACGGTGACCCCGGGCGGCAGGAATATGTTGTAGGCGCCCTGGCTGCCCAGGTTGGGGACGGTGCCCGAGGCAATCCAGCCGGCAAGGGTCTGCTTGACTTGTCCATCAGATATTTTCGCCGCGGGAGGTGTCCTGATGGTGATAAGAGGGCTAATCTTCCCGGTTCCAACGTTGTACTGCGATAGCCCTCCGGAGTATGTCTTGTCCGACTCTATGTCCCTGACGGCTTTCTCTATGCTCGCCACCCAGGCTGAGGTGGAAGAGCCTGTGAAGTATGGGCCCCAGTAGATGTTCTGCCAGGTGTAACCGTTCTTCCAGAGTGGGCCGCCACCATACTTCACATTGGTGGATCTAGCGCGGAGCTGGTTTCTATGATTGCAGGGATTAGAGTAGTGCCAGATTCCTGATTCTTTACCCGCACTCGCCCTCACTCCGATGTGTTCGAACCCGGAGATCGAACTTCCGCACACGTTGCAGGTGACAATGTTCCTGCACGAGTCACACTCTTCTCTCAAGTTAGCGTTCGGAAGTTCGCTAAAGAGATTCGAATCCTTTCCTTGGACCCTTGACATGTTGTATTCTACACAGATTACTCTAAGGTCAATCTAAATCGTGATGTTCCCCGCCATCCAAGTCTAGGGTAGCGGGATGCCGAGCCTTAGGGTCATGAAGGGCGTGGCGCGCGAGATTCAGAGGGGCCCCCCGGGGCGGGTACTAAAAAAGAGAATGTTTGGAAAATTGTCAGCGGAAAGCAAAAGTTACGTGGGAAAAATAATTATGGAAAGGTGAGCCTAGGTCTCGACGAGACAGCCTAGACCCGGGACTAGGGTCCGTTGAGCATACTTACGAGCGTTCTGTATTCTTCAGCCCGCTTGGTTGCCCAGGCCTGCAAACCACAGGTGTTGCAGATCACGTGACTGCCACCTTCAGGACGAAAGTTGAGGCCACACTCTAGGCAGACACGTTTGTCTTTGAGCCGACGGGTTCTTCGAGGTTTCATCCCATTTACGTTGGTTGTTGAGGCAGGTGAGATTTCTCCTATTCTTGGAATAGCACCTGTTGGGGCCTGTGTCAGCAAGGGAGTATCGACTGTTACGGTCAGCAGAGAAAGCCTACCCGGCAGCCGTGCCTCATCCATTGGATCCTTCTGTTCTACGTGGCTGTCTAGCACCATGTTTCCAGTCTCTGTTTGCCATTAATGGCAGGGGTGAAAGATAAGGAATGTTCAGCCAGAGAATATTCTCGGATTTCGATATAGTGCGGATTTTTTATGTGGTTTGACATGAGACACTTGTTGTTAACAACATAACATGGTCGAAGGAGTAATGGAACCAACAGGTGATCATGTTCGTTCCACGATCCAATTTGGAGTAAAATTAGTTGTATACTTTTGCGTACACAAACACTTTAGACGACAAAGAGCAGTGGAATGGTCCTTTACAGGGAAACCGACGATCAGCGAACTGAGCAGGATCACAACCATCGTGGATCCGCCCATCGAAAGATGTGTTCTATCCATGATGCTGCTAAAGCCAAGCACATCAGCTTAGATCCAGCCACTTTTCTTGAAGTAGTAGACAAATCCCAGCGATATGACGAACATTGCTAGGATCAGGATGTAGAAGCCGAGCGGATCACCGGACCCAGGCTGGAAGAAACCTGCGGTGAAGTTCATTCCGTAGATTCCTGCAAGAAGGGTGAGTGGTAGAAATATTGTTGCGACAAGTGTGAGTACCTTGATCGTATTGTCTGTTGAGGCTGAATGGAGGCTGATATAGAGGTCGCGAACATCGCTCGTCCTGTCCCTATCATTATCAATCGTCTCCAATAGCTGAAACGAATGGTCGTACACGTCTCTGAAGCTTCTGAGACTAGTATCCGCGACGAACGGGACCGCGCCACGCATCACCATTCCAAGCATATCCCTCGTCGGCGTGAGAGAGTGCCTGAGCGTCATCAGCC
>VBBV01000167.1 GCA_005883695.1 Candidatus Bathyarchaeota archaeon
AAATCACAAAGCCAAAGATGGTGGAGGGACTGAGCTCTGAGCGTGTCTAGCCGCGCATCGTCAGCTCGTTTGAGCGCATACCTGACGCTGATACGGCCCGCAAATACCATAATGATTGGGCTTGGGGTGGTCATTGGTGAAGCGATAGGTCTCGGCAAACTCCCTGGGCTTCCAGAGGCTGTTTTCGGGTTCCTGACGGCGTCACTGATGATGGCGGGAACGATGGTGGCCAATGACGTTTACGACATCGACATTGACAGGGTCAACAGCCCGCAACGGCCTCTTCCTTCGGGAACGGTGAAGACCAGAGACGCCGTCGCATTGGCAGTAGCTCTCTCCGTGGCTGCGATAGGGTTCTCCGCGCTCCTCGGTCTATGGACGTTTCTAACTGCACTTGTCGCCCTTGCTCTGATGGTCTACTATAACACGAGGGGAAAGAAGACTGGGTTGTTAGGAAATGCCGTTGTAAGTTTCACCGTCGCCCTGCCTTTCTTCTATGGAGGCCTCGCAGTGAATTCGATCAGGCCTCTGCTCTTCATCTTCTCCATTGTCGCGTTTCTCGCGAACTTTGCCCGAGAGGTTGCCAAGGGAATAGCCGACGTGAAAGGCGACAGCCTCCGCCAAGTTCGGACCTTAGCAGTAGTCAAGGGCACCAAGGCTGCAGCATTAGCGTCTGCGGGATTGTTTGTAATTGCGGTTCTGCTCAGCTTCCTCCCGCCACTTCTCGAGACAATCTCCTGGCTGTATTTTCCTCCAGTGATAGTCGCCGATGTTGGCTTTCTGTACTCAGCGTGCAGGTTGGTGGGCAATCAGACACCTGAGAACGTTCGAGCAGTCAAGCGCCATGTTCTGCTGTGGATGCTGCTAGGCCTTGTGGGTTTTCTTTTGGGCGGCGCCGCTCTCCTTTGACTTGGACATATCGAGCAGAATTTCTCTAGCCCTGTCCAGGCGGATCTTTCGCTCCGCGACCATCTTGTCCGCCACCAAGTCGATCAGATCCCCTTGTGCGCCCGCCATGGCGGCAATATTTCTAGCGTGAAGGGACATGTGTCCCTTCTGAATTCCCTCTGCTGCCAAGGCTCGTAGTGCAGCCATGTTCTGGGCCAAGCCCACCGAGGCCATAACCTCACCAAGTTCGCGGGCCGTTTTCACTCCAAGGATCTTCAAGCATATCTTCGCCATAGGGTGGACGGCGGTGACTCCTCCGATGATTCCGACGGCAGCAGGGATCTCGATGGTCCCGGCCAGGTTTCCATTAGAATCCTTCTTCCAAGTTGTGAGGGGAGAGTAGTGTCCAGATCGGGCCGCGTAGGCATGAGCCCCTGCCTCTATCGCCCTAGTGTCATTCCCGGTCGCTAAGCAGACGGCGGTTACGCCGTTCATGACACCCTTGTTATGGGTCGCACATCGGTACGGGTCCACTGCGGCAAAAGCGTGCGCTTCTACAATCCCGTCAACAATGTCCTCGCCACCGAGGACCTCTTTCGACACTGTCGTTGTGGCCTTGGCAACCCTCCTATCTGCAAGGTTGGAGATGATCCGTAGTCGGGCTTGACCCTTGGAAATCTTCTCAAGCATAGGTGCAACAGCCTCCGCCATCGTGTTGACAACATTGGCCCCCATAGCATCACGGCAATCGACCAGAAGCTCAACAATGACCAACGTTCCCACTTGGCTCGGAAGGATCCTAACGCGAACGTCTTTTGCCCCGCCCCCCATCGAGAGTAATGTCGGGTCCTGCTGATTGGCTTTTTCGAGGACCTCATTTCTTGCCAAGAGAATTTCCTTTTCAGCATCTTTCGGCGAGGGACATCTCACTATCTGGATCTGACTGATCATCACAGGCTCAGTGCTGGTAGCTGTGAAGCCTCCTGTTGGTCGGGCCATCTTGGCCGCGTTGCTTGCCGCGGCGACTACTGACGGCTCTTCTATGGCCATCGGTACTAAGTAGTCTCGACCGTTGATCAGAAAGTTGGTGGCGATTCCGAGCGGAATCGGGAACATGCCGATGACATTCTCGATCATTCGCTGAGCAGTCGCGCTCGGCATTGTTCCATTGGCTAGGGTCTGAGCCTCCTCAGATGTCAGACCTGCGAACTCTTTGACGAGTCTAAGTCTCTCTTCCAAGGGAAGCTTGTAGAACGAGACTATTGTTGAGCTTCTTTTCAGAACAGACGTTTCCAAATCGTCCACAATCTAGCTTGTCCTTATCTTGGCCTCTGAGAGGCCTAGATTTTCCCTTCTCAGTTTGCTAAATGCGATCGGAAACCAGGGAGTATATTTCTCCGGACTCTTGTCCACGTCCCTTTGGAGCTCGGTGAGGCTGATCCATTTCCAGTCATCTACTTCTTCCGGATTCGGTTTCGGGTCCCTATCGTATTGCCCGACAAAGACATGATCAAACTCGTGTTCTGTCAACCCGCTCTTCGGATCGGTCGCCCTGTAGACAAAGCTGAAGGTCTCTTTCAGCGGGGTATCAAAGCCCAACTCTTGCTTCAGCTTTCTATGGACTGCAACCTCCAGTTTCTCACCCCTTGTTGGATGACTGCAACATGGATTGCTCCACAGGCTCTGAAAATGGTGCTTTGCTTTCGATCTGAGTTGGAGAAGAGCCTCGTTCTTGGAATTGAAAATAAAGATTGAGAACGCTCTATGCAGCTTGCCACCGTCACGATGAGCTGCTAGTTTTTCTTCGTATCCGATCGGATTGTCTTTCTCATCAACTAGAACGATGATCTCGGGCATTTTTCTTATCCGTTTATCCAGGTAGGAAACGCTCTTTTTCTGCCTTCCGATACCGAATCATTCGTGGATTACTCTACTCCTCGGACGTCAAGGGACACATTATAGATTGTTCCTCCCACCTTTCGTAATTCCCTGGCAATATTCGATCGGGCCTTTTTGTCATCGCATAGTGCTATTATGCATCCGCCGCCTCCGGCGCCCGTGAGTTTCGCTCCGAGAGCTCCTGCCTTCCGGGCAACAACCACAAGTCTCTCTAGCCCGGGAGTTGAAACGCCAATCTGTCGGAGTAATTCGTGGTTTCTATTCATCAGGGACCCCAGCTCGTCATCGTCTTCGCTGTGTAGAGCCTTGACCACGGCATTCGATATTCCAGTGACCTCGTCAAGGTGTGTCTGAAACCTATCTGTTTGTTCCCTAGATCTCTTGACCACCGACCCCACCAAGGCTTTGGTCGACCGGTGGACCCCGGAGTCGCATACAAGAATCATCGGTGGTCGTTTGATGCTAATCGCTTTGATCTTTGAGGGCTTTCTGAACTGGATAATTCCACCATAAGTGCAAGTTGCCTGGTCGACTCCCGAGGGGTGTCCATGCAGATAGTTCTCTGGGATGAACGCAAGCTTGAAAATTTCTCGCCGGTCGAGCCGAGTACCCATCGATTTTGCCACTGCGGAGATGGTTGCGACTGTGGTGGAGGCGGAAGACCCGAGGCCTGCGCCGATTGGAATCTGGCAATTGGCATCTACATGAACGCTTCGTTCTTCGGTTCCTAGGTGGTCGAGTGTAGCACTCGCTGCGAGGCGTAGTGGTTCTAGAAGCTCTTGATTCTCGGCAGAGGACGATCGTTTGTCGGCGTCGCCGACTAGATGAAGCGGAATGTCAGCAGTTACTTCAATTCTGCCAATCTGAGATGGCCTTACGTCTATCTTTGAGTAGAGATTGACAGCCATCGCGACAGCTGGTGCGCCGAGGACGACGAATTGTTCTCCTGACAATATGATTTTTCCAGGCGCTCTGGACGAGATGGTCGATAGAGAAGTTGATGGCGAGGACGAGCTCACTTCGTAAATGCGATCGCCGCGTAACCAACTACTGAACGCTTGTCCCCTGCCGTGTCCCCACTAGTCTGGTACGATAGCAACTTGGCCTGCTTCGCGCCAAGGACCTTGGACGCGTGTATGATAGCCGTGACGGGGCCGTATCCGCATGCTGACACGTGGTTTTCCTCGATTGTGTCCTGGAATTTTTTCTCATCCATTTCGAGCACGGCCTGAATGGCTTCCATGTCCTTTTTCTTCGCAGATTCCTGGGATTCGTAGTGCGTCCAGTCTGATGAGGCGATAAGCATCGCCCCTGTCCCTGCGGCGGCTTTCGCGATAGCCTTGCCTACTTCCACGCTGGTTTCAAGGTCTTGGAGCATCATGCATATCGGCACGAACTGGAAACGTCTTGGATAGATGAATTGTAGGAAGGGAAGCTGGACTTCTATCGAGTGTTCTCTCCTGTGGGCTTCCTCTTCGACATCGATCAGACCGGATAATTTTGTAATCGAGGAAGCTAACGAGTTGTTGACAGGAACTTCACCAAGCGGCGTAGCCCACTGCCCATTTGTCATTGTTGAGACGCCGCTTCCGTAGCCAGTATGGTTTGGCCCCAAGATTATCACGGACTCTCTCAAGCCTGATGAAGCCAGTTGATAGTAGCTATTGGCAGCGACTGGTCCGGAGTAATCGTAGCCCGCGTGTGGTACAACGATCGCCACCAGCTGGTCGTTGGGTGTGGCGGGAATGGATGGGATTGTTCTTGGTCCGAGAGGATGCAGGAAACAGTTGTGTATCTGGGTTCGGAGCGCGCCTTCAGTATCGGGGTAGAAGGTGCCTGCTTGTGCTGGTGGGCGTGTTTTCACGCCTCTCCACCGGAAGCTCGTCCCATGGGCATGGCGGCAAGCTTCGTTTCAAAATCATCCACCGTCAGCGGAATCGTTCCATCTTGAGGGAGCTCTCCTCTCTCGCGGAGCACCTGTCTAGCAAGTAGCCAGTAGACGACGGCTAGGGCTCTCCTTCCCTTGTTGTTTACCGGAATCACGAAATCAACACCAGCAAACACGTTGTCTGTGTCGCACAGGGCAATGACGGGCACGCCCACGGATGTGGCTTCTTTGATTGCTTGCCAGTCGGCTCGGGGATCTGTGACTAGGACGACCTGTGGCTCTGCGTGATGGGGCTGTAGAGGATTG
The DNA here is from genome assembly GCA_005883695.1 of Candidatus Bathyarchaeota archaeon. Next base: position 4,982 of record VBBV01000167.1, read on the forward strand.
GATATCAGCCCTGGCATGAACCGACCTACAATCGGAACGGTTCTCGTGATCTCTGCGAACCTTTCCACGGGGGTCTTGCCGTAAAGTCTGGATGACACCGCGAGCACTCTGCCCGGATCGAATCGGCCCATGAACCTCGCGGCGATCCTGATCTTCTCGTTGGTATCGCCAATGTTGAGGATGAACAGGCCGTCGGGGCGGACTCTGAAAATGTACCTTTCCATATCCACGGTCTTGATCCGTGTGCCTATGTGGAGGCCCGCGGCCAAGAGCTCTTCGAGA
>VBBV01000039.1 GCA_005883695.1 Candidatus Bathyarchaeota archaeon
GGATCGCGAACTGGTTGCTTTGCCTGGGTGGATTCTTCTCCTGGACACTCTTGCGTCGCGAGATGCTCTGTGCAATACCCCCCCTCGTTTTCTTGAGATAATTTCCTATCTGGCAATGAAAATGGGCGAAACAGGCTGATCCGGGCAAGATCTGGGCTTAGGTCGCAGGGCAAAGAGACGGGAAATCTAGGGAACTTCCCGAACGAATTCTAGGTGAAATTTTAGCCATGTCCCAGAACCGAGATCAGGGTTGATAATGGGCGATTTTTTCCGGATCCGTAATGTCGGAGCCCCGTTCACATGGCATTCGGCCCCAATCATGGTCTGGGTCGTCGCGGTGGCCCGAGCACGTAGCGGTTTTTCAGACGGTGGAAAGCTGGGTCCTCCCAAAATCGAGAGGACAGTGGAAACAGATGGGGGGCCTTGGAAGCTCTAGTCTAGAGGCGTGAGCTGGGGGGACGAGATATTTTTTCGGTGCTAGGTGAGTTCGTCCAGCAACGGCGTAATGTCGCGGTTATAGATGTCCTGTTCGACAAAGGGCTTGTCATTCAAGGCCGGCATTCGAAGAGCCAACTGGTCCTCGAAAGTGAGTACCTCCATCTTGAAGAAAACCCCGATAGGTATCTTGTCCCCCCACTCGAAAGACTTTACCAGCGCACTTCCCTTCTTCACGTTAACCTCGTCTGTCGAGGGATCCGCGACCGAACCATTGTATCCAGAATCCTCCAACTTGTAGAGCCTCGGTGCCTTGACCGGAAGGTCCTCGCCCCCATACCACTCCTTAGTGTTGATATCATTGTATGTTGGACAGGTTTGCAGAACATCCACGAAGGCGCTTCCCCGATGTTCTATTGCTGCTCGGAGGGTCTGCTTCAAGTGGCGAACATCGAGAGCGTAGCTTCTCGCAACGAAGGTGTAGCCGGAGGCGACGGCCATGGCGATGGGGTTTACTCGCTCCACGATAGCGGGTGCGGGCATGGATTTGGTCTTGACTCCCTTGGGGAGAGTGGGAGAAGCTTGACCTTTCGTTAATCCATAGACTCCGTTATCGTAAAGGACGTATGTGAAGTCCAGATTCCTCCTTCCTGTGTTGACGAAGTGTCCGGCTCCTATGCCCAGCCCGTCTCCATCACCGCCAACCGCGACAACGGTCAATCCCGGATTAGCCAGACGGGCACCAGTGGCGATTGGGAGTACTCGGCCATGGAGGGTATGGAATCCGTAGGCGTTTACAAAGTGTGGGGTCTTACCAGAGCATCCGATTCCCGAGAAGATTGCGATCCTATGGGGTTCTAGCTGCATTTCCAGAAGGGTCATCTGAATCGCGTTGACGATTCCAAAATCGCCGCAACCGGGGCACCAGTCGTTATGAACCTGTGTTCGGTACGTCTTTAGCTCAAGCATGAGATACGGTAACCTCTTTCATTCCGTTCTTTATTATGTCTTTGACGCCTTCATAGATTTCATTTTGGGAAAATGGTCTTCCATCGAACTTCACAATAGTGTTGTCCATTCCTATACCGGTTTTTTCGCGGATTAACCCTGCCATCTGAGCCGAGTAATTGTTTTCAATTGCTATTTTTCTCCGGGCAGAACCGAGTACCTGCTGGACGAAGTCAGTTGGGAAAGGGTTGACGTATCGCACCTGCAGAAAGTTTGTTTCTATCCCATCGCTCTTGAGGTCTTCCATTCCGTCGAGTATAGCTCCCTTTGATGATCCCCAGGCGACGAGTGTAATGGGAGCGGACTTGGGTCCGTGTAAAGCTGCCTTTTTTGAATCTGGAATGACTTGTCCCGCCAGCTCTATCTTTCTCATTCTCTTCCTCATCATCTTGATTCGGATATCCGGTGCCTCGGTGATATGGCCATATTCATCGTGTTCATCTCCAGTTGTCCAGAAGATTCCACCTTTCTGGCCTGGAATTGCTCGGGGGGAAATGCCCAGTTCCGTCCAGCGGTAGCGCCTGTAATCCGTGCCGGTGGCAAGATCTGATTCTCGGACTAAGTCTCCCCGATCGACCTTTAGGTTGTCGCCGTTGAATGGAGCTATGTCTTGGTAGGTGCTTGCCAAGAACTTGTCGGTTAGCAGTATTACAGGTACTTGATAATGCTCGGCATAGTTGAAAGCGTCGAACGTGTCGTAGTAGGTTTCGACCACGTCTCCCGGTGCGATAATTATCCTGGGAAATTCTCCATGGGCAGCATGGAGTGCAAATCTCAAGTCTGCTTGCTCAGTCCGAGTCGGTAACCCGGTTGCAGGACCTGCTCGCTGGTATAGTACTACAACGGGCCCGGGCGCCTCGGTAATTCCTGCCCATCCCAGCCCTTCAGCCATAAGTGAAAATCCTGGTCCAGAGGTGGAGGTTGAAGATCTGAGACCTGCATGCGCGGCCCCTGTCGCCATGTTGATAGCGGATATCTCGTCCTCTGCCTGCACCACTATCATGTTGTAGTCTTTTTGGTGAGATTCTAGGTATTCGCTCTCGTCCGTTGCCGGAGTAATCGGGTAATAGGTTTGGAATCCGCATCCAGCCTTGAGTTTGGCGATGGCTACTGCCTGGATGCCTCTGATCATCATTCGCTTTCCGGACAATGGCTGCTTTCGAAGTTTTGTTGGAAAGGCGTCTTCGCCAAAACTCATTTTCGCGTAGTCGTATCCGTGTTTTGCGGCGCTGACGTTCAGGTCGCCAAGCGCGGCCTTTCGTCCCGTGAACCCTTCTCTGATAGCTTCGGTGGCGAGGTCGAAGTCGTAATCAGCAAGGCCCAGCGAGGCGCCTAAGGCGATCGTGTTGACCATTACTTGGTACTTGCTGAGTTCCTTGTCCTTTCCAAACTCTTTCAGAGCGTCAACAAGGAGATCCATGTACGGGATAGGAAAGAGCTTGATGTCATCTCTTCCGAACGATTCAGGTGTCAGGTTCAGACTGCGGTCGTAGATTATTCCGCCGCCAGGGCTAACCTCGTGCCTGTGACCTCGATGCGTCGGGTGAACCTTGTTCAGGTCGCCAAAGATTGTTTCCCTATCGAGGGCAACTAGAAGGTCTACCCAGTCCACATGGGAGCGAGGCGGTTTTGATTCTACTCTGAGCCTATAGTAGCTATGCTCCCCCTTAATGTTGGAGTGGTACTCGATGTTGGCAAATATGTGAAGCCCCCCTCGTATGCATGATTTTGCAAAGTTCTCTGCAACTGAGTTGATCCCGCTACCCTGGGGACCGCCAATCATCCAGGTGAAACTGTTTGTTACTGTCAAATTCCCGCACTATTATGTGATTGTCCACTATAGAAAATTCTTTGCCCCACGAGGTTCGCGGTCCTAGGTTGAGAATGAGCGCCAGTCTGGGCTGACTGCGAAGCAAAGCCCCGTTGGAAAACAAGCGCTATATACGGAGTCCATCGTGAAATCGTTTCGCAATGAATCGGACGGGACGCGCGGCGTTGGCTGAGGCTTACGGGACGTTTCTTCTTACCATGATTGGTCCTGGGACAATTATAGCGGTGACGTTTCTCGATGGCTCCATCACGAGTGCAGGTCTGGGCTTTATCGGTCTTGCCCACGGGGTGGCTTTGCTACTGGCAGTCTATACCATAGGCAGGCTGACTGGTGCTCACATCAATCCTGCGGTCACAATCGCTCACTGGGCTACCCGGAGGATAGAGACAAAGAAAGTGGTGCCCTACATTCTTGGCCAACTTGCGGGCGCATCGGTTGCGGGGTTCGTCCAGCTGGCGTTGTGGACATCCAGCAATAACATAGGACTCGTTCAGGCCGCTCATTCAACCTTTCTTGGAGATACCATTCCAAGACCCGAATTCGGCGTTGGCGCCGTACTTCTAGCCGAGGTGATTGGTACTGCCATTCTCGTCTTCACCATATTCGGGGCAACGGATAAGACTGCGGACCCGAGTCGGGCAGGAGTCACCATAGGATTCGCTCTAGCGGCCATCGTCTGGATTTTCGGCCCCATTTCCGGAGCGTCTCTCAACCCAGCTAGAACATGGGGGCCCACATTAGCTTCAGCAGCCTTTAGTCTGACCCCTCTGGGAAACCTTTGGATATATGTCGTCGGACCAGTCCTTGGAGGTTTGCTTGGGGCCTTCTTGTATGATGCCCTGAGATAGGGCGCTCACGAGTCTATAATCAGAACACGTCGCCGTTCTCTACTCTACCCGTGAAGACTTCCAGCGGCCTGGTTTTAAGACGGCTCATCGCTGTCCTGTTACTAGTTGAATTGGCCGTAGTGCCATGGACATGTGATCGCTCCGTCTTCCAAGGTCCCTTCAGGAAGCAGTCCTCCTCGATAAGCGGATCTCATCTATCGCGGAATATTGGCCCCTGAATCTGGTCTAGATAGTCTCGTCTCTATCAATTATGAAACGTTTCATAGAGGCCTCCTGAACATCTTCAACGGAGCAGAGTCTGATAAATTGGAGACGCGGATCGCTCATACTTTTGTCTGAGCAGGTGTTGCTGGCGGAGCTGTATAACCAGGATTGACTCGCTGGTTGATCTCGTTTGCTAGGGCATGTCCGTGGAGGACGACAGTTACCTTTTTCACTCCATCAAGCTTGGACGTCAGTGTTCTAATGCTCATTCCTATATCCTCTGCGAAGATCGGTGGACAGAACGGCGCGGTCAGATGATACTTGATGAGTATCTCCCCGTCATCCTGGATACTTATTTCGTCAACCAAGCGCATCTCAGTGATCGGAAGCCCGATCTCCGGGTCAACGACCTTCTCAAGCTCCTTTTCTATTGCTTCGACAGTAACCATACTTTTCCCATAGTATGATCGGCCCGTTTTGGATTTATAGCTTCCCCGAAGCAGGCGGCAACAGGAAGCCGACCGAATAACATCTGCGGAGTCTACCATATGGTGGGACTCTCAGCTGGGGTGAAAACCCTCTCTCCCACTCTTGCGTCCCGAGACTCTGTCGCTAAGACCCCCTTATTTCTAGAACACCCCGCCATCTGGCACTGATTATGGGCGAGTCCAGCTGATCAGAGCCTGATTCGGCTTTGGATCGGTCTGGAATTATCCGCATTTCCAACGTGAGTCTTCCCATGATCGTGATCTGCTAGTTCAGATCTTGAATCAGGGCTGATAATAGGCGATTTCGTCTCTGATGGATCGATTGTCCGAGGAAATCATGACATAAGTCATGTTTAAATAGATTCCACGGCTAATTCTTGAACGGCTTATTATTGATTATTCCCTGCGAAGTCGCTGCGAAATCAGTTATCCCAGCATTGAGAGCCATGGTAGCACGTAACCTGATCGAAGACTACGGAATGAAACAGGAGCTAATTGCAGAACGACTTGGGGTTACACAAGCTGCAGTCAGCAAGTACCGGCACCAAGTGCGCGGAGAAGCGATAGACCTTGAAGCTGCGGACGAGGTCCGTCAGATCAGCAGCGAGATCGCCTCCACGTTGGTCCGAGACCCGAACCCACTTGACATTTCCAGAAAATTCTGTCAGGCTTGCACTGACATCCGTGCACTAGGCCTCATGTGTGAGACATGCAGGAAGGTCGATCCCAGCTGGGACGTTGAGCACTGCACGATCTGTTTCGGGCATCACAGCTGCGCGGATACTGTCAGTATTGAACCCAGCAGCATTGCGAAGTATAGAAGAATCCCTATCCAGGACTAGACCGTTCACTCAAGTTCAATAATCCTCGTTCTCGGAATCCGAGTTTCAACGGTTTTTCCATAGTCCCCCGCGAGATGCTGACCTGTCTGAGAATGTAACCGTACGAAGTTTCGATGGTGGCGAGATGGTCTTAGTACTTGATGACCCTTCCACTGGAGGATTTCCTGTAGGGCCCTCTTTTCCGTCTACGGGCCTTATTCTTAGACTCTCTCCCCCGAATCATCTTGTCTTCAACACTCACTTATCGAACCTTCCAATGTCCATTCGCCCCGTCTCCAAAGAGAGTCAATTCTTAAATTGTTCACTAAAGAGCTTACGACCCCGTTCCGGAGACCCCGAGCACCTTGAAGCTAGGCTTTGGCAAGCCGAAACAGAAAGACCCCTCTCTCGAAATCAACGCTCAGTCCGTGGTGGCCAACAGACTAAAAGAGCTCTGCGGTGGCGACGGCGACTTATACACAGCAATGTCCCGCCTCATGTTCCTCGACCCGAAAAAAATCACAACGCCACTTGACCGTGTGCTAACCGAGGCTCAAAGCTTCGAGGCCCAAGGAAACAAGTTGCGAGCCGAAGTGGGCTATAGGATCGCCGGCGGAATCTCTCTGTACAAGGGTGACCTCGATGGAGTGAAGAAGTACTTCGAAAAGGCAGCCTTGTTCGCCGGCGACTCACATCCCGAGTACCAAGTTATTCTCAAACGTAGTGATGAGGCTGTGAGCATAGCTCGAAAGTATTATGACGAGTTTGGTTCATTGGGCACACAATCGTAGTATACAACCCAGGACGAAACTAACGAGTTATTTTGAACCCTCGAAAATCGCCCTTGAAATCAGACCAGTCCACGTCAACATTCCTCACTCTCGCCCCAGAGGGACCAACACGGCAGAACTGGATGACCCTATCTAGCTCGTTCTTGTCTCCCTCGCAAACCACTTCAACGCCACCGTCTGGAAGATTTCTCACCCAGCCCGTAACACCCAGTTGCCTTGCCAAGTCAGCGATCCCGCGACGAAAGAAAACCCCTTGCACAAGTCCAGATATCAGAATTCTTGCGCGAACATCCAAATTCATACACTGATGACTTTCTGGACTGCCAAGTTTTCGGCGGTCTGGAGAGATCAACGAAAGAGTTGATCTAGGCGGCGGAGGGTGCGACGAGGTGGGTCACAGCTTGCTGAGGTGGAGGCTCCTTTGCGGCCTCAACGAGTTCCTGGACGAGACTCTCGGCTTTCAACCCGTTCATGGCGGAGAAAGCGTCGAGGGTCATGTAGATATCTCCGGCGTCCTCCGCTTCCAGCCTCAGACCCTTTCTAACCAGAATTTCTCTTGTTCGAGGGAAAGTAACAAGAAGGTCTCCAATCGCTGTGTCGCCACGAATATTTTCGACCGTTATCCTTGACCGCTCCCGAATTGGTCGTTCGACGCCAAGGGGTGGCAGCACGACCGGTGTGAGTACGGGTGGATATTTCTTCACCTCGACTTTCTTTCGAGAGCGACCAGCCTTCCTAGTTTTTGCTTGCCTAAGCTTCTTCCCTGATTTCTTCGCCATTCGAGTAACAGCTCGCCGTTTTGTTGCCATGACCTCGAGTCCCTGAACCGCCTATGTATGTTGGAACCTGCGTTAAAAGATTCGCGGCTCGCAATAGCCTCCAAAGCAGAGCGGCGTTACCGTCAGGGTTCGATAGACCAAGCGATTGGAAGCCCTTGGGTTAGCTGTTCAACCTGTTTGGCGGCTCGGGTTCTGAGCTCATTCACAATGCCTTCGATTATTGAGTTGGAATACTCTTCGATTTTCCCTTCGTCTGACAATTTTGCGATGGCGGGGTCTAAGGGAATGGCGCCTAAGAACGACACCCCCAGGCTCGAAGCTAGGTTCTCTCCTTTGGACTCTCCGAAAACATTCATCGTCTTCCCACAACCCGGACATTTGAGATAGCTCATGTTCTCAACTAGACCAAGTATCGGGACGTCCATCTTCTTGGCCATATTCACCGCTTTTGAGACGATCATTGAAGCGAGATCCTGGGGGGAGGAAACTACGATGACGCCGTCTAACGGAAGAGATTGGAACACGGTTAGAGGGGCGTCGCTGGTCCCTGGCGGAAGGTCCACGAGAAGATAATGGAGATCGCCCCAATCGACGTCCCAGTACAGTTGTCGGATTACGCTGTTAACGATTGGCCCTCGCCAGACCACCGGCATGCTAGGGTCGTCCAGAACAAGGTTGATTGACATGACCTTGATTCCAGTTTTCGTTCTAAGAGGCACGATTCCACCTCCGGGACCCTTGTACGGCTTACCGGAAACACCAAGTACCTTGGCGATGCTTGGACCAGTGAGGTCCGCGTCAAGGACCCCTACTTCGTATCCACATCTCTTTAGCTCCGATGCGAGCATGCTGGTGACGAAGGATTTTCCAACGCCTCCCTTCCCTGAGATGACCGCGATAATGCTGCGGACGCCCCGCTTTCCGAGACGTTCAATCCCAGGTCCAATCCCGGGTCCACCCTTTGACGGAGTTGAGGGGGCTGGTCCTGGTTGCAACTGTTGCTTCAACTCCTCCAACTCCTTTCTCGACATGGTCGTTGTCTCGACTTTCACCGATCTTACGTCCTCGAGTTCTCGCACTGCCTTCTCGACATCTGCCTGGAGGGTTTTTGCGAGCGGACAGTGGGCAACGGTCAGGGCAATTTTCACGTAGACATTCCCGTCGCTAGCCGAAATATCTCTGACCATTTTCAGATCAACGATACTCCGGCCAATCTCCGGGTCCAGCACGCCCCTCAGCTTTTCCAACACTAGGTTCTTATCGACCAAACGATAGCCCACAGTTCGAAACACTATCATGAAGCTTTTCTTGCTATTTACACCCTCCTTCAACGGTGCAGCATAAGGTCGCCTGCTTAGCGCGAAGAGAAAGAAGACCTCATGATGGTCTCTGAAACAACTAGAAGAGCCCTAAAGGAATTCGGGCTCACAGAATATGAGGTCAAAGCGTACATTGCCCTAGTGGAGTCTGGACCGATGCCCGCGAGCCAGCTGAGTACTACTGCCGCGATTCCCTACTCGAAGATATACGAAATACTAGGGAATCTCGAGAGAAAAGGCTGGGTAGAAAGCGAACAAGGCAGACCAAGTAAGTATTTCCCCAAACCCCCCAGTACAGCCCTCGAATCCTCCAGAGTAAGAATGGAGAACACGCTCAAGTCCAGCCAGACGGACGCGATGTCGGAGCTACAGCCCCTCTACGAGAAGAAAAGAGTCCAAGAAAGACCTGACATATGGATCGTCAGAGGACAGAACAATATTCTAGACAGAATCAAAGAGACGCTAGGTAGAACAAGGAGAGAACTGCTCGTTGCTATGCCGATAGTTCCCGACTCGGTGATTTCCATGGCCACACCATTACTGTCCCTCATGAACGGTCGAGGTGTCAAAGTCTCAGTTATGATTCCGAGCCTGATCAGCAAAGAGGTAACGAGGAAGCTGAAAGGGCTGGCAGAGGTCAGGGTCCGCGAGCAAATGTTCGGCGGAGGAATTATCTCCGATAGTAACGAGATCATCCTTCTGCTCGGAGAAGAGCCGGAGAAAGGGCTTACCTTGGCGATATCATCCGATCACGTGGGACTGGTAAGATTCGGTAAAAGCTACTTCGAATTCCTCTGGGAGAACTCCAAACCATGCTAGCTAATGCTCTGGGCTGACAAAAAGGGTAATAGACTATGAGTCGGAGTCCCGGACGATGCTCCGGTGGTGTAGCCCGGTTTAGCATAGCGGCCTTAGCCCGACAATGAAGCTCGGGTGGCCAGTCGAGCGAATAACCAGCCAGCGGCGGAGAATCGAAACCTCCAGAGCCGTTGATCGCGGGTTCAAAAGCGGTCGTTTGCCGCGGAGAGTCCCGCCCGGAGCACCATCACGCGGGGGTACCATAGCCAGGTCAAATGGGCAGTGGGTCACTGGAACGCGCCCGCCTAGGGCTTAGGACCCTGTGGCGAAGGCCTTCGTGGGTTCGAATCCCACCCCCCGCACCACTTGAACCAAACCTTCCAAAACTCTATTCAGAATCATGCGGGCCGGTATGCGGGTGAAGGCCCCTTCCGTCGTTTGAGGACTAGTAGCAGAGAAAGCACGATCACAACAGCTATGAGCCCTCCGATTATCGCCGTGGTGAGATTGCTGGTGGGTGCTGTGGAGGAGAGAGAATACACGCCACCAGTCTTGTTACTGCTCCAAGCATTGCCGTTCGAGATCGTCGCAGTCACAACATCGGTAGCGGGGTTTGATGAAGTGGTGTCCCAAGAGAACGGGTAGGACTTTTGTTGGCCTGCCGGGAGCGTCTCGCTCATCTGAGCGATCGTAGTAGTTCCCCACTTCACCGTTATGTTGAAGCTGGCGTCAACGCTTCCGGTGTTTGACACGGTTACGGCTCCTGTGACAGGGTGGCCTGTAGTCGCGGTACCGAGGGGGGAGAGAGTGATGTCACGGATGGTTGGCGCTGCAGATACGATGACCGTAGCGACAAGATTCTGGAACGTTCCCCCGATGGTCGCGGTTACTGTGATTGTGTATGTTCCGGGAGACGTCGAGGTGGTCGAACCGATTCTCAGGACAGCACTGCCAACTGAGCCAGATATCAGCTTGACAATGACGACTGTCGCAGTAGAGCTAGAATTGCTCAAGAATACCGAAGGACTACTCGCACTGGCCGGAGAAATGGACGAAGCAAGGGACAGGTTCCCTGTCAAGCCAAGGCTGGTCAACGTAACGGTGGACGTGGCGGAGCCCCCCGCGATGAAGGAACTAGGAACAACAGGAGTGCTCGTCAACGTGAAGCTACTAATCATGCTGACCGACACCAGTAGGGAATGTCGCAACGAACCGTTAGTACCCGTGAGAATCAAAAGATAAACGCCCGAAGGCGTGGACGTAGTCGTTGCAACATTTAACGTGGCACTGGTCACTCCGCCTGCGACCACTCTGACAATAAGACTGGTACCAGTAAAAGTCGAGTTGCTCAAAGATATCAAAGGACCATTGGTTACAAACGGCGATACAGAGGCAGTAATGGTTACGTTGCCGGCGAAACCGAAAACGCTACCAACTGTGACCGAGGAGACCACTGAAGCGCCAGGGGCGAAAGACAGAGAGGGGTTACTCGCCGTGATACTGAAGTCGACCGTATTCACGGTCACGACGAGAAAGTGTTGCAGAATACCACTGATCGCTGTAACGTTGATGGTGTAGGCTTGAAGAGGCGTAGAGGCTGTCGTCGTAACAGTTAGAGTGCCAGTAACCGCGTTCCCTCCGCCCGCTAGTGTGATTATGACACTGGTTCCTGTGAGAGAAGAGTTAGTCAATGTTGCAACGGGACCATTAGCCACTAGAGGTGAAACTGCGACCCCCAACGTAACATTGCCCTCGAAACCATTCAGACTGTTCAGACCAATCGTTGACGTTCCAAAAGAACCCGGGACGAAAGACAGCGATGTGGTACTAGCCGTGATGCTGAAGTCTACCACGTTCACGGGCACGAAGAAAGATTGTTGAAGGATGCCGCCTGTCTCGGTGACGTTGATTGTGAAGGTCTGAAGAGGCGTAGCGGTTGTCGTTGTAACATTCAAGCTAACATCAATCGCCCCACCCGCCAGCAAGACGACGCTAACCCTAGGACCGGTGAAAGGAGTAGAGTTAGTCAACAATGCTGAAGGTCCATTGGAGAGAATGGGAGAGACGACTGCGGTAACGTTCAATTTGCCCGCGAAACCATTGATACTATTGACCGTAATTGTCGAGTTCCCAAAGGAGCCCACTTTGATGTTCAAGAATGCGGGCTTGGAAATTATTGGTGCGATCCCATAGACACCTTCGGCTGTCGTGTGAGAAACGGTGCTACCGCTGTTTGCCAAGATATCCAAACCCGAAGGAATCGTAAGATAGCTAAACCCGCTGCCTGCCACTTGGTAGGTTATTGTGAAGAGAAGACCATTTCCACCGACGGCTATGCCAGTGCCTGATGCCGCAGATGAATGCGCTACTCCGGCGCCATCGGTGATGCTACAGCCTGTTCCTGAGCCGTTGATGCAGTTTGCGACTTGAAA
>VBBV01000168.1 GCA_005883695.1 Candidatus Bathyarchaeota archaeon
TCATGAAAGGCTCACCCAGCCTCAGGAAACAGGTCTTTCCAGCCGTCGTCGTACGACAGGCAAGAGCGATCCGGCGACCCGATGGCACACGTCTAAGCTTTGAAGACAATGCAGCGGTCATAATGACTCCTGAGGGCGAGCTCAAAGGCACCGAGATCCGCGGACCCGTTGCAAAGGAGGCTGCTGAGCGATGGCCGAGAGTCGCGAACCTAGCGAGCACGGTGATCTAGAATGGCGAGCTCCAAGCCGTCTAAGCAGAGGAAGATGTTCTTCAACGCTCCACAACACCGCCGACGCCGAATGCTCTCCGCCCGACTCTCCAACGATCTCACCAAGAACCACAAAGTCCGACGCCTCCCCGTAAGAACCGGCGACAGCGTCCGCGTCATGAGAGGAGACTTCGCAGGCCTCGAAGGAAAAGTCCAGCGAATAGACTACTCCAACGGCAGAATCTTCGTAGAGGGAATGGCTCGAGAGAAAACCGCCGGCCTCTCCTCCCAACTGCCCATCCACGTTACGAAGGTCCGCATAACCAACCTCAACCTATCAGACAAGTGGCGCAGCGGACTATTAGCCGAGAGAGGAAAAACCCGAGAGGAATAAGACATGGCTAGAAAATTCGGCCCCAGACAACTCAAACGAGAACCCTCACCAGGATTCTGGCCAATCCACCGGAAAGAATACACCTGGGCCCCCAGGACACGACCCGGACCCCACGCCCGCGAAAAAAGCCTACCACTCATGATAATCGTCCGCGAATCCCTTGGGCTAGCGAACATCGCCAAAGAAGCGATCAAGATCATAAGCGAGGGCAAAGTCAAGGTCGACGGTGTCGTCAGACGTGACCGCCGCTTCCCAGTCGGCCTGATGGACATCGTCCAGATCCAAGGCGTCCCGCAAGCATACAGGGCACTACCGAAGCCGAACAGAGGACTCGTCCTCTCCCCAGCCCAGGACAAGGAAGCTGCCTACAAGATCTGCAAGATCGTAGGAAAACAGAACGTGCCAGGCGGAAAGCTACAGTACAGCCTCCACGATGGAAGGAACCTGCTCGCCACGGCGAAAGACACGAGACCCGGCACCGAGGAACTCGCAGTTGGAGGCGCCGTCCAGCTGAGCTTTCCAGCACAAAAAATAGTCAAGTATGTTCCATTCCAGATCGGATCCCTCGGACTCGTCATCGACGGAAGAAACCAAGGATACTACGGAAAGATAACCTCCATCTCGCCCGGGACGTACGCGCGCCGGAAAATCGTGAGAATAGAAACAGGAGCAGAAGGCTTCGAAACCCCCGCCGAATACGTAATACCCATCGGAACAGATGCACCGCTCGTCACACTGGAGAAGTGATTGCAATGCAAGCAAGTGAGACCGTAACCAAAACGAATCCGCTCTTGAACATCAGGATCGAGAAAGTCACGATCAACATTGCCACCGGGAAATCAGGCGAGCCATTGGAGAAGGCGAAGAAAGTGCTCAACCAGCTCACCAACAAGACCCCGACTACCAAGCTTGCCAAGAAGGCGATCAAGGACTGGGGAATCCGCAAAGGCGAACCGATAGCCACGGTGGTTACCCTTCGGCGCGAAGATGCGAGTCAATTCCTAACCCGCGCCCTAGACGCGGTCTCGAACAAGGTAAATGATTCGTACGTGCCTGAGCTGGGCATCTTTGGCGCCACTGTCCACGTCACCCTAGAGCGCCCGGGGTACCGGTTGAGACGTCGTTCAATCCGTCCGGCGAAGATCGGGAAACATCATTATGTCTCGAAGAAGGAGGCCATCCAGTTCATCCAGGACAATTTCAGAACACAGGTAGGGAGCTGACAACCAAGTGGCGAAGATAAAACCGAGAAAACTCCGGAAATATGGAAAAGGGGCCAGACCGTGCAAACGCTGCGGCCAGTACGGGCCCATAGTCAGAAAGTACGGGCTGAACTTCTGCAGACAGTGTTTTAGAGAAGTAGCCGTCGGCCTCGGATTCAAAAAGTACATGTGATCATACCATGGAACCAATCTCAAACATGTTCTCAGCCATACTCAACAACGAGCGGAGGCACAAACACGACTGCATCGTCTACCCCGCCTCGAAGCTCATGGGACAAGTATTGCGGGTGATGCAAAAATACGGCTACGTAGGCGAGTTCGAGTTCGTAGACGACGGCCGCGGCGGAAAATTCAAGATCCAACTACTAGGCAGGGTAAACAACTGCGGAAGCGTCCGGCCCAGATTCTCCTCCACCGTACCAGAATACGAGAAATGGGGCAAGCGATACCTCCCCTCCAGAGATGTCGGAATCCTGATCGTAACAACACCGAAGGGCGTTGTGGCACACAAGGAAGCAAGAGAGATGGCATCCGGCGGCCTACTCTTGGGCTACGTTTACTAGGTGGACGGTATGGCGCGTTTCGAAAGCCTTCAACGCACGATTCAAGTTCCCGACGGCGTCACAGTGGAAGTCGACGCCAAGACCGTGAAGGTCAAAGGCCCCCGGGGAACGCTGCAAGAAGATCTATCCCACCTACCCGTAACCATCACTCAAAGCGGTCGAGAGGTGCAGGTTTCAGTCAGCTGGCCCCGCAAGCGAGAGATAGGGATGCTGGGAACAGCCGCGGCCCATATCCGAAACATGATCAGAGGCGTAACCAAGGGCTACAGGTACAATCTCAGAACCGTATATGCTCACTTCCCAGTCACCGTGAAAGTCGACGAAAAAGCAAAAGCACTCAAAGTCGAGAACTTTACTGGGGAAAAGACACCGCGATCCGCTCAGATACTTGACGGCGTAAAAGTCGCGGTGAAAGGAGACGACATTACCGTCGAGGGAATAGACATCAAAGCTGTAAGCCAGACCGCGGCTAACATACAGAACTCGACAAAGATCAAGAAGAAAGACCTCCGAGTCTTCCTGGACGGCATCTACATAGACACGAAGACCAGTCTCGAGACGCCCGTTGGACCAGGGAAAGTGAAGTAAAATGGCGAATATGAGCAAGCACGCGTTCAACCGGCAAGAAAGCTGGCGGTACAAGCGCGTAAAGCCCGCATGGAGGCGAGCCCGCGGAGTCACCAGCAAGATCAGGAAGGAAGAAGCAGGCTGGCCCCCCAAAGTCAAGGTCGGCTACGGGACGGCAGCGGCAACGAGAGGTCTCCATCCGCGAGGACTACAAGAACGTCTCATCCACAGACTGTCAGAGCTCGAAGGACTGGACCCGAAGATCCATATCATCAGAATCTCCGCCCGAGTTGGAGAGCGAAAGAGACTACCCCTCCTCGAAGAGATACGCCATCGAAACTTCCACATCGCCAACCCAGGGAAGCAAGAAGAGAAACCAGTCACAACCGAAGAGCCGACTACAGAAGAGGCTCCAAGCTCCGAACAAACGCAAATCCCACCCACACCAAGCGAGACAGAGGAAGCAGTAGAGGAAGACCCAAGCCAGGGACAATGAAGGAGTCACCGAAGGACGAAGCTAACGAGGAGGAAGAAGACAAGTGAGCCTGAAAAACCAGAAACGGCTTGCAGCCAGCCTTCTTGGCTCCGGCAAGAGCAGAATCTGGATAGACCCCGAAGAAACAATCAGAGTCGAGTCCGCAATTACACGCCAGGAAGTTAAGTCGCTAATCGATAGCGGGAGGATTCGATTACTTCAGAAGAAGGGTGTCAGCAGAGGACGCCACCGAATGAAATCAGGCCGACGAAAGAAAGCTGGAAGCCGAAAAGCAGGACAGAAGCCGGGCAAAGAAGCCTGGGTCCTGAAGATAAGAGCGATCCGACGACATCTCCGGTTCTTGAGAGACAAGAGACAGTTGGCCCCGGCCAGCTACAAGTTGCTCCTGGGCATGTCGAAAGGAGGGGCGTTCCGAAGCCGTTCCCATGTCGATGAGTATGTAAAGGCCCACCAGCTGCAGAGGAAGCGTTAGACGATGGCTGATGGCCCGCGATACTCAGTTCCGTTCAGGCGCAGAAGAGAGGGTAGGACAGACTACAAGCTTCGTCGAGCCCTTGTCCGGTCAGGAAAACCGAGAGCGGTTGTTCGGGTAACCAACAAGTATGTTTACGTCCAGATAACAGATGCCGAGCTTCGCGGGGATATCGTGCGAGCAGCGGCATCATCCAAGGAGCTAGCAAAGATGGGATGGAAGGGAGCGACAGGAAATATTCCGTCAGCATATCTAACCGGGGCGCTGGCCGCGCGTCGCGCCTTGGCGAAAGGGGTCAAGGAGGCCGTGCTTGATATCGGCCTGAAGTCCTCGACCAAAGGTTCCAAGTTATTTGCTGTCCTGAAGGGTCTCTCGGATGCTGGGCTCGAGGTTCCACACTCTGATGGTCCATTGCCGGCTAAGGAGAGGATTGGTGGAGCCCACATTTCCGAGTATGCGAAAAAGCTTTCAGGTGAAACAGACGTGTACCGGAAAACGTTCAGCGGTTATTTGAAACGCGGTTTGAAGCCTGAAGAACTCTCCAACCATTTCGAACAGGTCAGGCAACAGATTCAGTCGGCTCCGATTGAGGCGAAAGCATGAGCCAGAGACCATACCAGGGAGGCGGGCAACGTCCTGGTCAGGAGGTAGGATGGGTTCCGAAGACAAAGCTTGGAAAGCTGGTCCAGGCAGGCGAGATCGTCTCCATGGAAGAGATCTTCACACAAGGAATGAGGATCAAAGAGCCCGAGATCGTTGACACGCTGCTGCCGAACATTCAGCAAGAGGTCTTGGGGATTGGTTTCGTCCAGAAACAGACTGACGCTGGCGAAAGGTCAAGATTCCGAGCAATCGTTGCCGTCGGGAACGGGGATGGTTACATTGGTGTTGGTGAGGGGAAGGCCCGGCAGGTGCGCACTGCCATCGACAAGGGGACTATACAGGCGAAGCTGAACGTTGTACCCGTGCGCCGTGGATGTGGAAGCTGGGAATGCCGTTGCGGCAGAGCCCACACCGTACCATTCAGCGTCGTCGGAAAATGCGGAAGCGTAAGAGTTCATGTGCTTCCAAGCCCTAGAGGGCTCGGACTTGTCGCTGGGGAGATACCGAAGCAGGTCTTGAGGTTGGCCGGGGTCAAGGATTGCTGGACGCGAACCTTGGTGCAGACCTACAATGTGGTTACGCAGCAGGACTGGGTGGCATAAGATTGGCAGAATCCGCTAAGCAGCCTGTTATCCTCGCGGTACGGATCCGCGGAACAGCAACCGATAACCCCGACGTTAGGAAAACGATGGAGACTTTGAAGATGGAGAGCACATTCCGTGCCCGGCTCCTAGAAAACAGCCCGTCAACCTTGGGCATGCTTCGCGCTGCCAAGAACCTGGTCGCTTGGGGCCAGGTTAACCCGGAAGTCTTGGAGAACTTGCTGCGGAAGAGAGGGGAGAGAGAGGGAAACAAGGAATTCGACGATGAGTTCGCCAAGGTATTCTTCAGGAAGGAGAATATTGCGGAGCTTGCGAGGTCAGTCGTGGCTGGAGAGATCGGGGTGAAAGATCTGTGGCTTGCCGGTGTGAAACCAAGATTCAGACTTCATCCTCCAAGAGGCGGCTTCAAACGAAGCACCAGGCGAGCAGCGACCGATGGAGGAGAGTTGGGATATAGGGGCGAAGACATTAACCGCCTCGTCCGGCGAATGATCTAGCCTAGCTTCCGTTGTAGCACAAACTCCAATATACTTCCCGGAATATTCTCGAACAGTCTACTATGGCTCACAGCAGAGACTCAACCAGGAAAAAACGTACTCGGCGGTCGGGATGGTGGTTCGACATCTTCGAAGAAATGGACCGAATGGATCGCCTGATGGACGAGATGATGCGGAAAGCAGTAGAGATGCCCAAGGCAAGTGAAGGACCACAACCATTCGTATACGGATTCTCAATGTCTGTGGGAGAGGATGGCAAACCGGTAATCAGAGAGTTCGGCAACGTCGAACCCACTTCTCGAGGGCCATTAGTGAAGGAAGAAAGAGAACCACTTGTGGATGTTTTACAAGAGGGTAACGAAGTGGTTGTTGTAACGGAACTTCCCGGAGTAGAGAAAGAGCACATCAAGCTCGAATCAACTGACAGAGCGTTGAAAATAGCTGTCGAATCGGCTAAGAGACGATACTTCAAAGAGCTAGAACTGCCACACATGGTCGATCCACGAACGGCCAAAGCCACCTACAAGAACGGAGTCCTTGAAGTCCGCTTCACCAAAAGCGACGAGAAAAGACCCACGCGACCCATTCAAGTTGAGTAGCCCCCCACAAGCCTCGAATCCCCCTACCTTCCGCCCCTCCGTCACGAGACCTCGAAACTATATCCCATTTTTTCTCAGAAACGGTGTGGTCTGGCACACATTCTGGTCGGGTCCACCTAATACATGGCAACTAGTTGGGTGAGATGGCGAAAGCCACCATAATCTGAGCGCATCGCGAACGGTTCTTTGCTTTCGAGGTCTTTCGGTCAACCATAAGAACCCCTATGACTCGCTCGTTCTCCGAAGATGGTTTGTGATAGAGCCGTGGATTATCATCACATCCATCTCGTTGGCTTTCAGCGTTCCAGTTCTGTTGTCCTCCTACTACACCGTCATCTTATTCGTTAGCTCACTCCGATATCCACGAATCCTGAGTACTGTCGATCCTCCGGGAGAGAATTTGTCTCTCGTTTCGATTCTAATCGCCGCATACAACGAAAAGTTCGTCATCGGGCGAACCCTTGATACAATCAAGTCTCTGGACTACCCAGCGAGAAAAATCCAGGTTATTATTGCCGACGACTCTACAGATGACACGACGAATGTAATAGACAAGAAAGTAGGGGAGCTCAACTCATCGGGAATTGTCACTCTAGTATCAAGGCGAAACAACAGAGAGGGATTCAAGAGTGGTGCACTGAACCACGCTGCTCCTCTCTTGAGAGGCGAGTACGTCCTGCTTCTGGACGCGGATTCGACAGTTACACCAGGATCATTGTCCCGAGGACTCGCGGCTTTTCGATTAG
>VBBV01000169.1 GCA_005883695.1 Candidatus Bathyarchaeota archaeon
CGATCATCCGGTTCCTTCGCAACAGTGGTTTCGCATACTCCGATTGGCACAGAGCTTCGTATGCCCTCAGGTAAGACGATTCATGTGAACGATAATTGCAGAGCGATGATAGGTGTCGTGGCCGGTGCGGGGCGAACTGAAAAGCCCTTCATGAAGGCAGGGCCCCGCTGGTTCCTCCAACGAGCAAGAGGGCGAAAGTGGCCCGTTGTTAAAGGCCAGGCCATGATCGCGGCGTCTCATCCTCACGGTGGAGGAAGACACAAACACGCCGGCAAGCCTACAACAGTGGGACGATGGACCTCGCCAGGTCGGAAGGTTGGAAACATCGCCGCGCGCCAGACCGGAAGAGCAAAGAGAAGAAGCGCACGATAGACATTGACCAGCCCAATGTTAATTACAAGAACACGACGACCGAACCGGAGGATTTCAAATGCCTAGACAGTTCACCTACCGCGGCCACAATATGGAAGAGGTAAAGCAGATGTCAATGGACGAGTTCATCAAGCTACTTCCATCTCGCCAGCGAAGATCTCTGCTCAAAGGCTTGACTAACGACCAGCGGACCTTGCTCGAGCACATTCGCCAATCGCGAAGAGAAAACGGGAATGGTGGAGGAAAGGCAGAGCCCGTCAAGACTCACGCCAGGGATATGATCATAATACCTGAAATGCTGGGATTGACGTTGCATTTGCACTCCGGTAAGGAATTTGTCGCCATCGAGATCAAACCAGAGATGATCGGACACTTTCTTGGAGAGTTCGCAATCACCAACCAGAAGGTTGTCCACGGAACACCGGGCATCGGCGCGTCCCGTTCAAGTATGTACGTGCCTCTGAAGTAACACGCTCGATCACACCCCGGCCATAGGTGGGCGCGAATTTGCCCATAATCAGCCATAACTCCAGCTCTAAGCCTGCAATGTCAAGAGTCGTCATCTTTCACGCTGATCGCTAGGGGAATCCACAGGGATCGAAAAAGGCTAGATAAACCGATAACGCACCCGTCTCACGAAAACAAGCCCATAATCCAGCTCGGACAGAAACCATGGCCCAGAAGGAACGACCTAGACTCTGATTATGGACCCGCGATCCAAGACCGGTTTAGGAGGAATGAACATGGTTCAAAATCGCCTATTATCAGCCCTGATCTTGAAAATGGGAGGGGGGTGCTAGATTTCCCGGAAACCGTTCGGGATGCACCCGATGAAACCCCATTATCCGCCCTGGCATCCAAGCCCAGTCTAAACCCTGAATCATGAGACTCGCCCAGAAACCCTGCCAGACAGCAAATGACCTCCCCAGACCGGGGGGTCTAAGCGACTCGACCTCACGACGCACAAGTGCCCTAGCTGGAACAATTAAGAACAAAACGCTCTCAGCCACTTGTTGGAGCGGGCTGCTAGACGCCTGCCTCGAGAGAGCCGGGCTGAGGGAAGACAGAGATCTTCGCGGTGAGGCTTGGGTGTTAGTGACGCGGGCGACAGACACCCTTTAACAGGGCTGGAGGCAAAACCCGCTCCAAACCCGAGCCACGGAATAGAGGCTTTTAGTACCAAACCAGCCAAGCGGAAACCCGGAGGACATGATGAACCAGGAGCAACGCCTCGAACTGGTCACAAAGGGAACTGTAGAGATCATCCAGCCTGCAGAACTGCAACGCGTCCTACAAGAAAAGAAGAAGCCCCGCGCATATTGGGGCTTCGAGTGCTCCGGAAAGCAGCCCCGCTAGCTCGACTGCCCGGATTGATGCATATCGGCACAGGACTCGTCTGCGGCGCGAAGATCAAAGACATGGTCCAAGCCGGATTCCACTTCATCATATTTCTCGCAGACTGGCACAGCATGATCAACAACAAGTATGCTGGCGACATGGAAAAGATCGAGACAGCAGGCGAATACTTCAAACACTGCTTCACCGCACTCGGACTAACCGAGGACAAAGTCGAATACATCTGGGCCTCAGAACTCGCCAACAAACCCAACTACTGGGAACGAGTCATCAGAATCGCCAAAACCACAACAGCACAACGAGTAATGCGAGCCCTACCGATCATGGGCCGAGATGTGAAAACTCTAGACGTCGAAGCCGCCAGCCTATTCTATCCATGCATGCAGGCCGCCGACATATTCGAGATGAACATAGACTTAGCCTGCGCCGGAATAGACCAGAGAAAAGCCCACGTACTGGCCCGCGAAGCCGGCGAAAAGTTGCGATGGGAAAAACCGGTCGCCCTCCACACTCCAATGCTAATGGGCCTAGCCGGTATCCAAGGACCCGACAAGGGAAGCTACGATGAGGATCCTAAACTGAGCAGTGTGATTGCGGCGAAGATGTCCAAGAGCAAACCCGAAAACACGATATTAATACATGACTCCCCTGAACTTATCGAAGAAAAACTGCGCAAGGCTTACTGCCCACCCAAGATAGTCGAGGGAAACCCGGTAATCGAATACTATCGCCTCCTCGCCTTCCCGACAAACAAGACCGTCACACTGGATAGAGACCAGAAGTTCGGAGGAGACCTGAAATTCTCTACATACAAAGAGCTTGAAGAGGCATACAAGACCGGAGAGATCCACCCGCAAGATCTCAAAGCAAACATGGCGAGAATACTAGCCGAGATCGTCAGAGGAGTGAGCGAGTACTTCGATAAGCATCCCGAACCGCTCGAGCAGATGCAGAAGCTAGAAGCAAGGTAATCGCACATGGTAGCTCCAGCGAGACGAAGATACCCCGCGCACATTCGAAACCCGCGGACAGATCTCTATACTCGAAAGATGGATAGAGCGACCCGCATACTCCAAGATTTACAGGAACAGTCTGACGCAGGAGTACCAATAATAGTCGAAGGAAGAAGAGACGAAGCTGCCCTCCGAAAACTCGGAATCAAAGGAACCATCCACTGCCTCAAAGCCACGGGCGAGCCCAGGTTCAGATTCATAGAACGGCTAGACGGATCCAAGCGTGCCATCGTGCTGACCGATTTCGACAGAGAAGGAGGAGAACTTGGAACGTGGCTCTACCAGGAGTTATCCCACCGCGGAATCCGTGCCGACAATCAAGTGTGGCAGAAGATCCGCGGCCTCGCCAGATCTGGAGATTCGATCCAGAGGATTAAGACCGTAGACCGGGCCACCAAGATGCCCATCATTCGGCCGGAACTTACTGCATTTACAATACTTCTCAGGTACGGTGCAGTCCGTCTCGGACCCTCGAGAGCGCATGCAGTGGCTAAGATCTACCGTTCTTCATCCGGACGGCCTTCGAAGGCTTGCTGTTGCCTTGAAAGTAGTTTCGAAGGATCTGCTCGAAGAAGATTGAGAGACCTCCGACGCGTCCGTGGTAGACTTTTTCGACCTCGTGGCGCACTAGATTCTCCGCCTGATCGCTCAGAGAGATCATCATTTTGCCCATTTTCGATTGGAATACCTCGGAAGCGACTGCGAGATTGACAATTCTTGACGGAAATCCCTAAATCCTATACAAGGGAGACTATGGATATCTACAGCAACTTGCGGCTAACCAAGTGAATAGGCGCGCCTAACTCAATTTTTCGGTGCGAGAACGTGTAAATTGCATATAAATAGTCAAAAAAGGGGAATCACGCAGGCACTCACTCACGCCAATCTCCTCCTTTCCATGAGGCAAACACAGCGAATCCTCGCCAAAACGCAGAATTCAGGCGCGAGAGAGAAGGAAATAGTCCGCCTTGACCTATCCTTCGCTCAGGTCGATCGAATCGTCGGGATCGGATATCTCGAGAGAAGCACCGAACTATTATCGTCCCGAGTGTCAGGTTGTCGTCTCGCGCCCATTTCTCTTAATATGAAAACGAGAGCGGTAACGCTAACCGAAAAGTACACTAGACTAGTAACGAAGAAGCCATACGCGGTCGCCATGACTGGAAAGGGATCCGGCGGAAGATCCCACGACCACGAAGACATAGTGTTCGCGAGCTCTAGAAGAGCGCCTACCATTAGGGTCTGACGCAGACGACCACGCATCAGAATCGGGACGATAGCCCACACCAGATAGTGCGTGTAGATCTGACGAAGTGGTATGAGCCATACCAATAGTCCAATTGCCACCACGTCAACCGGATTCAGCGCTCGGGCTCTAGACCATACAATACCCAACGCAACTACAAAAAGTGCTGCTGTTGCAGCCAACCACACCTGATTCTCCACACTCGTGAGCAGAGAGAGATGAAAGACAGAGGGAAATATCGCATAAAGCAAGTTCATCGTTGTAAAACTCGATGTTCCACCCCCAAATCCAGAAGATAGGTTGAAGCCCAGAACAGATCCGAGATAACCGGGCAAGATGGCTGGAGCTACCAAGCCGAACGAAAGAATGGATCCTGTTGTAATGACAGTTGGAAGCGATTTCGAGAATCCATACCTCCTAACCAGCCAGACAAGAACCAAGGGAGTCGCCAGAATTGGGTGAATCTTGAAGATGGTTGCGGTAGCAAGTAGTACAGAACCCACAAAGTAACGACCTGCGATCAACGCGAGAACGGACCCGGCGAGAATAGGATATCCAAGAACGTCGCTGTTGAACCAGTAGTAAGGGGAGAGGCTTATTGACGGAAGAGTCAAAAAAAGGACTGACGGGACAAGAGCCGGGAGGCCGGAAACCCTCTTGGCGCATAAGGCGAGGAACACCAGTAGCGCGACAATGGCATCCGCGAGGAGACCTGCCATCCGAACGTTTCGAGAGATGAGATCGATCGTCTCGGGTGTGAGCATTATGCTGCCTGATGTCACCCTGATGACACTTCCTACAATTGCGAGTAGAAGGGGCGGGTAAGGAGAGGCCCAAGGGCTGGACGAGTAAGGATTCTGCCCAGCCATCAGCATCATGCTTTTCGGAATGTCAGCGCCTAAGAGGTCTCCACCGCCATCTGTGTGAAGAATCAATGTAAGCTTTTGGAAGGTCGTTAACGCTATCACCCCGCCCAGAATCAACGGCGAATATTTGTCGACTAGACTGTCAAGCGTGGCAAAACTCCTATGCCAGAATAGTTCTAGAGACTCAAGCATCGTCTAGTCGAGCGCGTTCTAAGATGCTAAATAGCCTTTCAATCCAGAACCTTAAGATGAGTCTGGGACGCGCACAATGAATTTTGCAGACGGATTCGTTCTCGCACTAACAATAATCTTCCTCGCTTACTTCGCCTACGCTACACCAATAATCATGGTAGGTGTGTGGCGCTACAAGAAGCACGGGTTTGCCGCAGAAACGGCCGGAGAAGACTGGGACCCACCTAATGTCTCGATCCTCGTACCAGTGAAGAATGAGGAGAAGGTTGTTGGAAGATTACTCGACGCGCTTACCAAGCTGGATTATCCGAGGGAGAATCTTGAGGTAATTGTTATCGAGGATGGATCTAAAGACGGGACCCTCGAAATCTGCAATAGCTTCGCCCGTAATCATTCATGGATCAAAGTCTTCCACAGAGATGCAAGCATTGGAAAAGGAGACGCGTTGAACTTTGGATTCAATAAGTCGATCGGAGAGGTCATCGCTACGTTCGACGCCGATGATATTCCAGAACCATTAGCCATCACCAAAGCACTACGGTATTTCAACGACCCGAAGGTCGGGGCTGTACACGGCTACCATCGTACGCTTAACCTGCAGGAAAGCATCGTAGCAAGACTGGCAGCATACGAGACATTCCTCTACAGGTTGGCGAATGATGGGAAGTATGCGTTGAAACTGTTCGTAGCCTTTTCCGGCTCCAACACTTTCTTCCGACGAACAGCTCTGGAGAGGGTGGGACTCTGGGACCCGAACTCGATTGTTGAGGATGCGGAGCTGGCGGTCAGGTTCGCGCGAGCAGGCATTCCGACGAAGCTGGCTCCTGTGGAGAGCTGGCAGGAGATGCCTGCGAAGGTCAAGACCCTGCTGAAGCAGCGGATCAGGTGGAGCGGAGGGAATATTCAGACGGGATTGAAGCACTGGGACGCGTGGAGATCCATGTCGCCTGCAAAGGCTTTCGACATGGAGATGCTCATGATGAGCCCGATAATGGCAATCCTCGCTTTTGTGGGCTGGGCAATGCTCGCGCTAGGAGTAGCCCACGTGGGAATCCCGATTGCAGAGCTCATACCATTGCTCGTT
>VBBV01000170.1 GCA_005883695.1 Candidatus Bathyarchaeota archaeon
AAGCGGACGCTCAAAAAATCATGAAGATCCGGGAATTCAAGATAGACGACTACCCCATAGTACGCGACCTCTGGCAAGCCGCAGGCCTGATCCTTCGTCCGGGAGACGAACTTGAAGATGTCAAGTTGAAACTCCAACGAGATTCAGATTTGTTCCTGGTCGCTGTACAAGACGATATGATCGTAGGGAGTGTAATGGGAGGATGGGATGGAAGACGGGGTTGGATCTATCACCTCGCAGTGAAGCCTGAGCATCAACGGCAGGGGATCGGAGCGGGGCTCGTTCGCGAAGTCGAAAAGCGTCTTGTCGCCAAGGGGGCAAGGAAGGTGAACGCTCAGGTTTACAAATGGAACGAGCGATCATCTGAGTTCTTCAAAGCCATCGGATACGAATCGCAGCCCGACCTCATAATGATCGGGAAACGGCTAAGAAAATAGGGAGGGGGCCCGTCCAAGCTCCCGCCCCTAAGCGATCATGTCTGGAACAGCATTTCGTTGGCTATTCCAGTCTCGCTCCAAAAGGTCCCTTCCTCTACGTGGTCCCAGAACAACACGAACTGGTCTCCGAACGGTTGCCGTGCATCGGTTTCTATTACAACAGGTTCAATGTAGTGGCAATCTGTGCAATGGTAAAGAGATCCAATGGAACCACCGAGCCATGGGAAGACCTCATCGGAACCAAATACCAAACATCTTCGCATTTTTCACGGATTCACCTCTAATGTACACATAGGAAAGCAGGGGAACTATTCCATTCTCCTAGGAATCCGCTTAAGAGCAGAGTCCGAACAATATCACGTGCAATTACTTCTACGCGATAACAGGAAGCGAGAGGTCCACCAGCGCATGAGCTGTGAAATTGTATGGGTCAGCCTGAGCTGATTGCCTGCTTACTTCGCGCGCGCCGCAGCCGCCTTGGCGGCGAGTGCCGCGAACTCATCGCGGCCGAACGCGGTTCCTGAGAGTCCCCAACCACCCTCTGCTGCCTCAGTGAGTATCACCCATGTACGACTGGCTTGGGTAAGGTCGCCCGAGATCTTGGCGACAATCTCGGTGATCTCTTTGACGAGTTGCTTCTGGCCCTCGCGGGTCAAGGTGTGAACCGCGTGCGGGTCCATTCGATGGATGAAAGCTGCTGTGTTGTTCAGATGGAAGGGGCCAGGAGCTGCCACACGTTCAGCGCGGAGAACGGCCATCGTGAGTTCCTTGCCAAGCCGACCGTCGGTGCCAGCTGGGAAAAGGTCTGCCGGTGCATAAACGTCAATCATGGGCATAGTAAACGTCAAAGCGGGGTGAGACTGGATATATACCAATCGTTGCAAGACTAGTTCCTGGCTGATGGAGCGAAAATCGTAAACGCTTTCTCGCAACTCGACTGCCTCTCCGAACTGGTCTTAATTCGAAACCAATCAGGAGATCCATCCCAGCCATTTGGTCGTCGTGGATCGCTTAGAATATTCCAGAGAGAATATATTCCAACGGGAATTGTGGTGAGTTTTCTCTTGGGCAAGAGTCAATAGCCTCGGCCTTCCCAGGTTTATCCGGCGAAGCTTTTTTGCAGAGCCTCACCCCTCGGAACATTCTCCGTGGAGTGCTACTCGCGTTCTTCCCATGGGCACCGGCCTATCTCTTTGAGAAAGCTGACTTCTGGTTTGGACAGACCAATAATGGCTACTGGTACTACCAGTTTTCCTCAACGAGGCTCGAAGCCTTCGTAATCTCCTTCGCCCTCGGGGGAGTACTCGTCGCCTATCTTCTCCGCCCGCGCTGGGCGGTCATCCAAGTCTTACTCAGCGCTTCGCTCGTCTATGTTCTGTTCTACTTCGCCTGTCCCACGTATATGGTGGGACCGGTTTGGAAGTCGGAGTGCTATTCTTTTGGGCCCGATGGCCTAGCAGGGGTCCGGCTTTGCACGATGATGTTTTCCTTCGGAGCGCTGCCCGCGATCGTCCGAGCATCGTACAAGGAGGACAAGCTGAACAAGCGGTTGCGCCCATGGATCGCAATATTCGGTGCCTTCATCACATCAGTAGTCACAACATGGTTTCCACTCACGGCGTGGTTTTCAGGTGTCACCTACCTCGCGCCACTCGTCCCGTTTCAGGCAGTGCTCCTCTTCGGAGTCTCAGAAATAGCCGTTGGGATTCAGGCCGCCAAAATAAGCAGGTCTATCCTGGTCGCCACGGCTTCTGGCTTCACTTCTGCGCTTCTCCTCTCCGGGTTCCTCTGGCTACTCCTCTGTCCATCTTGCGACAGAAGCCTCTTGTTCCTCACGGTTCCATCATGGGGATTCTTCGCTCTGATCGGGGGCATCCTGGAACTCGGTCTCCCTAGGAAACTAAGCGTTGGTCCCTTGAGGCATTTGAATCCGAGACTAGAAGACATCCGTCGGGTTGGAATCGCAGTAGTCCTTCTCTTCTCGTTGTGGACTCTCGTATCCTTCGACCTCTGGGCTCCCAACGTCCTCTATGCCACAAACGTCTCTCCCAGTCCCGGACAATTGACCCTCGGTGCACCTACCTATCCGTACGTTGCAGGCTACTACAACTCGACCCAGTACAGGATCTGTTGCGTTCAAATCGGAGTGAGCTTTACCAAAGTGGATCTGAGAGCGCTAGCCCCGAACAACTTTCTCATGGCCGGGATGGGCGTTCAATCCCCCAACTGCTGCATTGACGGTTGGGATTTCGGATGGAGAGCAGACCTCTTCGTACTGCCCAACGGGACCCGAATCGTGTCAGGCTCAACGTGGGAGACTTGTGATGGGAATGCGAACTGTGGTGGAGTATTCTGGGAACACCTCCGATATCACGCCCAACGAAATATCAGTCCCACGAACACCTCCACGCCAGTCTATCTCAGGATGATGTGGCATTACGACCAGCCTAACTGGCATGCAGACTGGTACTACAACTATACCGGACAACCGTGGACGAAGTTCGGCAGTTTTGTCCCGGACTTCCGGGAAGGTCATTACTTCGATATCGGAGTGGTCGGAGTCGGGAGTTATCCCTGGGCCTATGCCTTCTTCTACCAATTCGGAGTAGCAAGCAAGACCCCTGTCCCTGGCTGGTCAGTGCAACTGCTGTACCCATCGTTCGTACATCCCGACGGATCTTGGCGGCTGATGGAGCGGGCTAACGTCATCCAGGGATGGCACTCGTACTGGAAGGCGAATTACCGCTGGGGAGGACAACCATACAATGGAGTCTCTGCACTGGCGAACACTAACGACGAAAATGTCCCTTTGGGTGTCCTGCAATTATCCTACATCGGGACAGGGTCGCTAAAAGACAAGACCGTTCTTTGGTAGGCCAAGGTAGCTAAACGGGTTTCTTCCGCTTGTCATCACAGACAGGAGCAGGTTTATTGGATGAAATAGCTAGGATTCGGTGCCGTCTCCGTAACTTTACAGTTCGATGGTCAAGCTTTGGTAGATATGTTCGGCTCATTGGGTAGAGGAGTGTCACGACGTGGGTACATCGTCTCATCTCCCGAGAGGCTTTGCCCAATGTGCAGGAGGGTTAGGAGGCTATCGGCGGAGAAGAAATGCGCCATACACGTCAAAGCTGACTCGTTAGCAGCACACCACCCCGAATTCGACCTGAAGTCGATTGCAGGG
>VBBV01000171.1 GCA_005883695.1 Candidatus Bathyarchaeota archaeon
TCTCAGTAGCTTCGACCGATCCCTTCCCAAGTTTCAGAATGTGAGTAATCTGTCTCGGTGCCTTGAACGAGAACCTGAAACCGTCGCCGGTCTTGCTGGCCCATGATTTTACCATTGCAAGGCTTGGAGGGGCGTAGAACGAACTGTTGATTTCTACGGTGTTGAGCCGTTGAGAATAATAGGATAGGAATTCCTCACTCTTCAGGGTCTCCGGATAGAAATTCCCTTTCCATCCAGCGTAACTGAACCCAGAGACTCCTACCATTGCTCTCGGCGTCAATTCAACCTGTCCTCATGGAGTCAAAGCCGGAAAGGTTTCTAAGGCCTTCCTCATGCCGATTCGACTATGCCTACCTCGCCGACAACCCTAGGATCAGTTGGACTTCCATTGGATGCATCTGCGGTCGATTTTCAATTGAAAGGAGTCGATGGCAAGACTCACAGTCTGAAGAGCTTCTCCGACAAGAAAGCGTTGGTGGTTATTTTCAGTTGTAATCACTGCCCCTACGTCCAAGCCTACGAAGACAGGATGGTTCAGATCCAGAAGGATTATTCAGCGAAAGGAGTTACCCTGGTGGCAATAAACAGCAACGACGACAGCGGCTATCCAGAAGACAGCTATCCAAACATGATCAAGAGAGCCAAGGAACGCAGCTTCAACTTTCCATACCTGAGAGATGATACGCAGGAGATTGCCAAGAAATATGGCGCAATTTGCACGCCACACGTTTTCGCGTTTGACCAGCAACGCCGACTTCAATACAAGGGTAGAATCGACGACAACCGAAACCCTGAATCAGTGAAAACGAAAGATCTGAGAGACGCTTTGGATGCGCTCCTCGCGGGTCACAAGCCTTCTGTCCAAGAGACGAGGCCTTTCGGTTGCTCCGTAAAATGGAAGAATTAAGCGGTTGTAGGATGCAGTTTTTGCGTTTTGGCCTTTAATATCACCGCTATGGTCTAGTGGGACGATAGTATGGGTAAGCGAAAGGTCCTCAGCGAGGCCAACCTCAGCGAGATGCTCACACCTGGTCCTGGCCAGCTTTACGGGACCGTCAAAAATCTCCTTGGCTACGACAGGGTACTGGTCGAGTGCGCAGATGGCGTCACCCGGGTGTGTCGAATTCGGGGAAAAATGAAACGTCGAGTGTGGATCAAGATGGGCGATACTGTCCTAGTCGCTCCTTGGGACTTCCAGCCAGAGCGCGGTGATATAATGTTCCGGTACACTCAGGGGCAGGTCGAATCTCTTCGTAGGTCGGGCCAACTCAAGGTATAGCGATAGCCAGAAACCCTCGAATCTTTCACCTTCTAAGCATTCGTAGCCCAATTCGAGGAATTCTGGACTTTGAGGACCCTAAGAAATCGGGGACAATTCAAAAAGTATTTCGGCACGGAAGTGTACCGAAGTCTGCTTGTCTTCCGAAGATGGCGGGTTGTACGGTCTACATTCCGTGCTTGTCTTTGGTGTGCTGGTTCAAAGCGGCTTCAGAGCTGAACTTAGCACCGCACTTTGCACACGCGAACTGTCCAGCCCCCTTGGTAGCACCTGCGCTGACCGTCTTCATCATAGCGCCTCCGGCAGCGATAACGGCGCCTAAGACTGCCAGTCCAATGCCTCCGAGCTGAATTGTATGGTGTATGTTCATGGAGTAAAGGTACCCCCAGGTTCCGAGACCTGCAACAAGTACTACCACTCCTAGTACGAGTATGGGCATTTTCATTTTGCGATCAGAAGGATTCGGGTTAATGTTTCCCATTTAAGCCATATTAAACGAGGAATTGTGAAGGATAGGACCAGCCTCGCTGGTTTGGGCGTCCCTGTTAGGGCAAGAAAGAGGCCTTCTGATGAATCGGAGTTTACTTTTCGTACTACGAGTCAGTAAAAAATGGTTCCGAAGGAGTAATCTGCCGGGAATCGATCTTTTTTGGCTGAAAAGTTCGTAAATCACTGTCCAAGTCTTGAACAAAAACAGGTTTTCATACCTGACTCTGACTCGCGCCCGACTTCGAAGAAAAAATGGCAACAGAAACGTATAGGCATGCAATGACCACGGCTTTCAAGAACTGGCACAGCCTCGCCGTTGGCGCCGTACTGCTCGCTTTCAGCGTCTTCCTAACCTCAACTGCATTCGCCTCTCTCAAGACGGCTCAGACAGCTCTCCAAGGATGGGCTATGCTCGTCATCGCAGGATACGCGTTCGTATCTGCGATATTTCTCGGTGCCTCACCGCTATCAGAGAACAGTACGCCGTCGGTAACTTTCTAGTGACGGTCGAAGCAGCCAGCCTCGGAGCACCAGAGCAAGTGTTGGCTCTTGCGGCAGCCCTAATTGTAGGGGGAGCCCTGACACTCGTCGCTGTGCTCGTGGCCGTAGCCGCAGCCTTCGTAAGGCCAAGAAAGTAGACTGGAAAGAGCCGCACATATGAACATCCCCCTTTTTTTGGAGCTTAGAGCCGTACGGAGAAGAGTCCTATCGTCAAGACTTAACTAATATCACGCTTGATGAAGGAGCTGGCGAAACAGACCGATGCCTATTGAGAAAAAGCAGCTTTCCAAGAAAGACGTTCAGAAGTTCGATCCAAGTCCTCTCTATCTCTACACAGCGAAGGACGCACTGAACCGTGTCACGGTACTGAAAGAAGCGAACAGGGACGCATACCTCATAGCCGGCCGATACTCAGGCAACGACAAAGAGAACCGGCTCTACACACCCCTCAACGAGGAAGAGAGCAAAGAGATCGAAAAACTGGTCCGGATCGGCAGAAAGGACGCGACGATCAGCTTCCTCTGAGCAGGACTCGGCATAGATATTTCTACATGACCACAGAGTTCCATGCAGCATGACGCCCCTCGAAGAACTAGCGCAACTCATCTCTCAAAAAGGCCGTCGAATACTAGTCGCACATAGCCCCGTGGACCTGAAATCCCTTGAGGGAGAAAACTCCGTCTACATCCTCCAATTACCTGAGGACTCTCATGCCGCAGGAGGCAGAGCTGGCGGATTTGGAGAAAGACGTGTCGAGAAAATCTACTGCTTTCACTACCAGAACGGGATCTGCCGCAAGCTCTTCGAAGTGGAATCTCCTGAGAAGTTGGAGAGATTCGAGCTCCCCTACCATGCTGCAGGCACCCCGGTAATTCTTCCCGATGGTTCTGAGAGAGTCATTTCGGGAGTAATTGATCCAGAGTTCGTCGAATCCTACAAGCAAGTCGCATAGATTTTCTACTTAAATTGTAGATCGTTAGAGCTGCGCGGCTGCTTCAGCTTTCGACAGCAAGATGTAGATCGTAGCCTGCGTCGACGGTCGGGTCAATCTCTTCTCCAGGGCCACCTTTTCCTCAGGAAGCAAGTCTCTAGCAACGTAGACGTCGATGGTCTTGTGCTCCAGTTCAGCGAGTTGTTTCAATCGTGTTTCCAAGTAGCCTACTGCTGAGCGGAAAAAATTGTCTGGAAGTTCTGGAAGTTCTACATCCACTAGCGTTGTCGGGTCAGCTCTAACGCGCAGCATTTCATAGAGCTCAGGAACATCAGGTATCTCGATCTTCAAGTGTTCATGATGAAATTCCTCGATGTTGAAGTTCATTCGTCCCCATTTCTGCCTCTTCCATAGTCTCTGGTGATCATTTGGCGAGAGGCCGCTACCAAAATCAGCGTACTCTAGAGTCACCTTCGCGTTTTCCAGGTACTCTGAACGTACGACCCGTCCCCGGTGAATGTACCTGGCGGTCCCGGCGATGTCAGGGGATTTTCCGGCATTGTCGATCGGTGAGATATCGTCTGTTATTTGATAGATGGCAGTTTCGCTGGTAGCGGGACGCGTGGAGAAGAGGAACCGTCGGGCGGAGTTCTTTTGGTCTTCGAATATTGCCGGGTCGGCGAAGAGGCGTTTGAATCGAAGCCGTACCCTATAGAAATCGGCTTCAATTACCATGAGGTCACCATCTCACCGTTTCTCAGCCTAGGGAATCAGCGTGGGCTTGCGTATTCTTTAACTGATTCCGGCCGGATCGTTTAGATGTCCATGTCTCGCAAAATACAGGATTACTTTGAGTTCGTCTCTCCTCAATGGGACGCAATGAGGAAGAACTTCTACGGCGAAGAGGTCCGGGAAGCGGTTATGAACGCGGTTCATGTCAGCCCCAGCGATACAGTTCTAGATGTAGGCGCTGGAACAGGATTCCTGACAGAGGCGGCTGCGAAGATCGCCTCGAAAGTTATCGCTCTAGACTTCTCCAGAGGGATGAGTGAAGAAGCGATTGCGAAGATGGGAAGCGGAAATGTGGAATTTCGAATCGGAAATGTTGAGAGCATCCCACTCCAAGACTCATCTGTGGACGCTGTAGTTGGCAATATGGTCCTGCATCACTGTCCTCACCCTGAGATTGCGATCTCGGAAATGTCTAGGGTGCTCAAACTAGGTGGAAGAATCGCGATCTCGGACTTGCAGGAGCATAGCCACGAATGGTTGCGGAAGGAGCATGCGGACCTTTGGCTGGGGTTCAAGATGGAAGACGTTGCTATGATGATGAAGAAAAATGGGCTAGATGACGTGAAAGTGGATACTCTGTCCA
The DNA here is from genome assembly GCA_005883695.1 of Candidatus Bathyarchaeota archaeon. The sequence continues at coordinate 4,576 of VBBV01000171.1, forward strand.
GTTGTTGCTCCACTGTGCAAAACCAACAACAAGTCAAGATCCCAATGTTCTTGGCGTCGGCTCTGAAACGGGTCTGAAGAGAACGGAAATTTGTCGTTTAGAACAGTTAGACTACGGCGTTAATTTACGTCTGTTGGCCAATGCTCGGGGAACGTGCGTTAGAGGCTTAAACCGGTTCTTCTCGTCGACAAATACGATCCGCGGATTCCAGTGCTCGGCCTCTTTCTCGTTCATCGATACGAACGCCGCGATGATGATCTCGTCTCCCGGTTGTACTTTTCGTGCGGCTGCACCGTTGAGCGCGATGATTCCGCTTCGCCGTTCGGCGGG
>VBBV01000040.1 GCA_005883695.1 Candidatus Bathyarchaeota archaeon
TTCGTGAAACGCCGAGTCTCTCACGTTCAGCCGTTATTACTAGGCCGTCCTTCCTTCGTGCCCTGATATATCTTCGACTTCATTTACCGGTTGATACTTGCCAGGAGAAGCCTGTTGCGAACCCCGGTCCCTCCATGTAGCCGGCCAGCGCCCGCGCCAGCGAAGCTCGGTGTCCGAACCCGACAACCGCTAAGACCTGCCCGGTCGTCGAGTCCATCACATGTTTCAAACGGCTGATCATGTACTCCTCGCGCGTATCGATCAGTATCCTGCTCAAGACCGGATATCTCTTCCGGAAAGCCCCGATCTGCGAGTCCATATCCTCAGTCACCTTCGACCAGTTTATCCTACTGAACGGTAAGACCACAAGGCTCGCAAGTCCATCCACCACCAGCCTCGCCTTCTCTTTCCTAGGCAGCTTCCTCAACGCCGCACCAGTACTCGTGATGGGTAGATCGATGAACTCCACCTTCGACCCCACTAGCCTTGCCGCCTTCGCAGCCTCCAACATTTCCGTCCCCGGCGCCGACCCAGTCAACTGGCCAGCGAACTTCTCCAACAACGCCATTGTAAGAAATGACACACCAGCGCCCCGCCTGCTCTGAGCCTTCGGATTCTCAAGAGCCATCATCCGTCCTTCGTCAAGCTCCAACGCCACAACCTCCGGCTTCAACGCGACAATAGTGTCCCTAACAGTAGCGGCGCTGGCAGGGTCCACGTGCACCGTCCCGATCATGGACAAGCGACTCCCAACCCGTTCCAGCCGCCAGCTAACCTCCTCGTGGATATTGGCAAGTTGAACGTCTATAAGGCGGCTTCCCCAATCCAAGATCCAAACCCGTCAATAATTCAACGGGATCCAGTCTATGACCAATCTCGACACGCTCGCGGACGAGCGCCAGCGGATCAAAACGGACGAACGTAAGCTTCTAGGAGCACTCGCTGAAGCAAGAAGCAAACTCGACAAGACCCGCACCGAACTACAAGAGAGCCGGAAAACCCGCGACGAGCTCAACGAGACAGTCAGAGCCCTCAAGAAAACCCGCGACAATCTCCGAGACAAGGCGAGACAGAACACTACAAAGCTCAAGACTCTCCAGAAAACCGCACCCAAACTGCTCCAGTCCGTGACTGCCGAACACGAACTGCAACAGCTCGAGTGGCAGGTACAATCCGCCCCATTAGGCAAAGAGGAAGAGAAGCGTTTGATGATAAAGATCCGAACCCTTGAGATCCAAGTGACAGCGTCCAAGAAGATCCTACGACTACGAGACGAGATCGCCAAAGACAACAAGGAAGCAGAGGCGCTCCACGTCAAGGTCCAGGAGCTAGCAGAGGAAAGCCAGAAGCATCACGAAGAGATCGTAATACTCTCAGAACGGTTTGAAGCACTCAAGATAAAACAGGAAGATGTCAGAAAATCCCTAAACCAGCTACGCGGAGAATACAAAGACACCGACGAAAAATACCAGGTTGTCAGAAAATCGATCGATCTAGCTGAGAAAATGAGCCAGCGCCAAAAAGAGGAAACCCACAAACAGAACCTCAAAGAGGCAGCGAAGAAAAAGCTCAGCCAAGGCGAGAAGCTCTCCCTCCACGAGCTCGGCGCGCTCTACGAGGACGAAGAATGAAACCGCCCATCGCCATAATCGGCGGCTCAGGAGTCAAATCCATCATTAAAGGCGAAGAAAAGATCATAGGAACACCTTACGGTCCAACCCCAACCCTGACCATCGGACAAGTCAAGGGACGAGAAGCAATCTATCTACCACGACACGGCGAAGGACACACCGCCCCACCGCACAAGGTAAACTACCGAGCCAACATCTGGGGACTGAAAAATCTCGGCGTCGAACGAATAATCGCAACCAACGCCGTCGGCGCCATAGACACCTCCTTAGCACCAGGCGAGATCGTCATACCCTCAGATCTAATCGACTTCACAAAATCGCGAAGAGGAACTTTCTACGACGACTCCCCAGTAACTCACATCGACGTATCCGAGCCATACTGTCCGACGCTAAGGCACGCGATAGCCAGCGCCGGCTCGGACAACAAGAAAAACCTCCGAAACGACATTGTGATGGCATGCACCGAAGGCCCAAGATACGAGACACCCGCAGAGATCCGTATGCTCAAGACCCTCGGCGGCGGAATCGTAGGAATGACAGGCGCCCCCGAAGCCTTCCTAGCAAGAGAACTCGAAATCTGCTACGCATCAATCAGCTTCATCTCCAACATGGCCGCAGGCCTCCAGAGAACGCTCTCCGCCAAGGAGGTGGAAGAGAAAGGAAGAGAAACTGGTCAGATTCTGAACAAGATTCTCATAGAAGCTATAGGCAAGATACCTGACACAAGAGAGGGCTGCTCATGCGGAAGAGCGCTCGCCCAAGCCCAGCTGAACAAACCGGAGGTCAAAGAACAAACCTGTTAGACAGCCTACTCAGAATCGCAGGAGTATACACCGCCTATGAAAAATGGCTAACTCAACAGGTCAAAGGAAGGCCACTACCCGAACATATCGGAATCATTCTAGACGGCAACCGGAGATGGGCGGAGGAAAACGCCCTCCGACCCAACGACGGGCATATCATCGGCGCCAAAGTAGGAGAAGAGGTGCTGGACTGGTGCCTTGAATACGGGATCAAGACCCTCACTCTCTACACGTTCTCGACCGAGAACTTCGACCGGCCAGCCGAAGAGGTCAATGCCGTCCTCAAACTTGTCGAGGAAGAAGCTCGAAAACTTGGCAGAGACAAGCGCCTCCATACCCAGAAAGTCAGAGTAAAAGCCCTAGGCAGAACAGACCTACTCCCGGAGAGCCTCCAAGACGCGCTGAAGAAGCTGGAGGACGAGACAGACCAGTACTCGGGACATTTCCTAAACATCGCAATCGCATACACCGGACGAGCAGAGATCGTCGACGCGACAAAGAAGATCGTCGACGACGTCTACCAAGGACACCTGAGACCTCAGGATATCGACGAGGGAATATTCCACAAATACCTCTACACCGCGCATCTTCCCAACCCGAACCCGGACCTAGTCATACGGACATCGGGCGAGGAGCGGCTGAGCGGCTTCCTCCTATGGCAGTCCGCGTATAGCGAGCTTGTCTTCGTGGACGTCTACTGGCCCGAGTTTCGAAGAATCGATTTCTTAAGGGCCATCAGACTCTACCAGAGGCGCTACAGAAGATTCGGCCGATGAGAACACGCCACGATTTCGAGTGAGAGTCCAGGGCCCTAGCCTTGGTGTTCATCAAGAGAATCGACATTCGAGGATTCAAGACTTTCAACAAGAAGGTCTCCATCAACTTCGGCACAGGATTCACCGTTATAACCGGACCCAACGGATCCGGCAAATCCAACATACTAGACAGCCTCAAGTTCGCGCTCGGCGAACTAAGCCCTAGAGAACTCCGAGGCAGAAGCCTATCCGACCTGGTCCACAAGTCCCAGGGCGAAGGAGCACGATCCGCCTATGTTGCCGTGCAGTTCGACAACAGTGACCGAAAACTACCAGTAGACTCTGGCCTCGTAACAATATCCAGAGAGTTCTCGAAAGGCGGAGAGGGAATCTACCGGCTCAACGGACGACGCCTCTCCAGAAAACAAGTCCAAGACATTATGAGCTCAGCAGACATCCAAGTCACCGGATTCAACCTCATCTCACAACACGCCGTCACCCGGCTCGCAGAGATCAGCACAGAAGAACGAAGAAAGATTCTGGAAAGCCTAATCGGAATCGGAACCTTCGAGACCAAGAAAGTCGAAGCAAGAGTGCAATTGCAAGAGGCAGATCTGAACCTCAAGGTCGCGTCTGCGAGAGTTGATGAGGTTAGACAGCGAATAGAACAGCTTGAAAGAGAAAGAAACGACCTTCTCCGATCCAACCTTCTCAAGACCGAGATAAACAGCCAACAAGCCCGCATCCTCTCCACTCAGATTCTAGCCCTCGAAAACCGACATCAAGAAATGTCGCGGACCCTCGAACAGGAGCAACTCAAGCTTGATCAAGTGAGACGTGAAAGAGAAGACCTAACACAGCAAAGAGCGAAGATCGAGGAGGAAAGACGCCGATTCGAAGAGAAGACAGTCACCCAAGGAAACCAGGAACTCTTCGACATTGAAAGACGCATCGCAGAAGCTAGCAAAGGCATCGTGGAAGCAAAGTCCGCCGCAGAAACGGCAAAGAACCTAGTCACGACCCGCACAAGACAACGCGAAGCCATCACAAAACAAGCCGAAGAAATGGAAACATCGATCAAACCATTAGCCAGCTCGATCAAAAACCTCCAGTCACACAAGAAAATCCTCGAAGACAAGCTAGAAGATTCAGCGTCCAAGGTCGAAAAAATAAGCCAAAAACTCACAGCCGCCAGAGCATCCCTCGACCAAGACACCAAGAAGCTGAGAGACGTCCAGAACGAGATCGACGGTCTCGGAAAGGAACTCGCAAACCTCACCGCCCAAAGCAAGGGCAGTTCAACAAAACTCGACCTAACCGCCAGCCACCTGCAAACCCTCGAAGCCCGCCAGAGAGAGTTCGCCCAGCTCTCAGAAGAACTGAAGAGCAGAATTCGCGAAATGGAAAAACTTCAGAAAGAAGAAGAAAAACGGCTCGAATCAATCGAGCAGAAAACAAAGGAGTACAGCGAACTCAAGGATCAACGCAGAAAAGAGATTGATGAAGCTCTTGACGTCGCAAAGAAGGCACGAGTCACGGTAGTCGAATTCAACACCCAAAAGACCCTGGCAGACAGCATGGGGGCTGAAGACAAGGCCATAGAGAAGATCGAAGAGATGGCTGATGAAGGCGCTCTGAAAGGCGTCTACGGACGTCTAGAAGACCTCGTCAAGTTCCCCGAAGAATACCGCAAGGCAATCCAGGCGGCCAGCGCCGGCTGGATGAAAGCGCTAGTTGTGAAGAACCTAGAAGTAGCGATACGGTGCGTCGAAAGCCTGAAACGAACGAAACTTGGACGTGTCAAGATAGTTCCCTTAGAGGATCTTGAACTTTCAGATCAAGAGCTCGGCGTTGACAACGCATCCGGAATAATTGGTTCACTATCGAAAGTGATACGGTCCGACAAGTCCATTACTCCAGCCGTCCAATTCGTCTTCGGCGATACCATGCTCGCCACAACGCAAAGAGCAGCTTTCCTGACGGCGTCCAAGGGACAAAGATGCGTCGTGACGAGCGGGGACCTTTACGAGCCGGGAGGAGGTCTTGAGAGCGGTTACTACAGAGCCCCGCTCGAGATCTCAACTTTGGTGCCCAGATCTACCGCACTTGAAAGCCTTGAGAAAACAGTAAAGTCGCTGGAGACAGTTGTGCAGCGCTCACGGTCCGATGTTGATCGGATCCAGACAGAACTGGACGAGCTCTTGGAAGATCGAGTGTCTGCGAGCAAGACTCGAGAGGCCTTGGCAAGAGACGTAGAACAAGCCAAGAAAAGCTTCGAGAGAACAAGAGTCTTCCTGCAACAGACGACCCGACGAATCGACAGTCTTCAGAACTCCATGGCGAAAGAGCGAGTTCTGTTAGAGGAGACTGCGGAGAAACGAGCGGAGATGAAGAGGCGCCTTGCAGTCATAGAAGAGGAAAGGACGCGACTCAGGATTGATTCCAGAAGGTTAGCACTCTCTCAACTCGAAACGGAGCGAGACCAGGTTACCACCGAGAACCAGCTCATTCATCGTGAGAAGCTCGAACTAGAAACACGTCTCTCCTCCCAGCATTCCACTCTGGAGACCCTGAGGCCGGGAATCGACCAGATCCGCATACAGCTGCGCTCTCTTGACTCTGAGATTCATCGCGAAGAGGTCCGAGCCAACGAAGCGCACGATCGGCTCGGAACATTGGAGAAAGAGATGAAACAGTTCGACGAGGAGAAGGAACGGCTAGTTGGAAATTTGGACAGTGTAGGAGATGAGAGAAGGAAGTACGAAGAACAGTTTGTGGAAGTCGAAAAGGCAACACGGAAACTTCTGCAAATGATGGACCCACTCAACGCAACCGTCACCGATCTAAAAGCGGGTCTTAGAGAAGTCGATGCTCAACTAACAATCTTCAAAGGACAACTCCGGGGCCTTGGGTTCGAAAAACCCCTCGAGACGCACCCAGACCTAATTCAAGAGGCTGAAGATATGAAACGCGTCCTCGAACAGGAAAGAGATGAGATAGGTGCTATCAACCAGCTTGCTGCCCAACAATACGAATCACAGAAAGAAGGGTACAAACATCTCTCTGTCAGGATTAGTGAACTCGAGCGGGAGAAATTAGCGATTCTCGACTTCATGAACGAACTAGAGAGGAAGAAGCTTGACACGTTCATGAGCGCTTACAACAAGGTCAACGAGACATTCCAGAGCATTTTCCGGGAGATGACAGGTGAGGGAAACGGAAGAATGGTCCTGGACAATCCTGAAAACCCATTCGAAGGCGGACTCGATGTCTTGCTTCAGTTCCCCGGAAAGACCGAGCTCACGATCGGGAGCGCGAGCGGGGGAGAGAAATCCGTCTCAACGGTCTGCTACCTCCTCGCACTCCAACAAATCCATCCAATGCCATTCTACGTCATGGACGAGATCGACGCACACTTGGACGTGCTGAACGCAAAACGCCTAGCGACCCTCCTGAGATCGAGGAGCAGCATGTCCCAGTTCATCGTAATCTCCCTCAAAGATACGACAATATCGAGAGCAGAGAGAGTGTTCGGCGTCTTTATCGACAAAGGTAGCAGTCAGATCGTGTCTCTACCCTCGAGAGGTGAGAACAATTGACCGTTCAAGAAGAGGCGTACTGGCTCAAGGCACCTTACGCCGTCCTCTTCGACCTGATCCATCTTCATCGCGTCAAACCATGGGACTTAAACCTCGCAAATCTGCTGGATGAGCTTCTCCATGAGATGAGGGGTCGAGGATTCATCGACTTCTCTATCTCCGGCACTGCCCTCCTCTCCTCCGCGATCCTACTTCGGATGAAATCAGAGCTCATCCTCAAGATGGAAGAACCGCCGAAGCCTCCGCTCGAGAGGCCCACGGATTTCGTTCCGCCACCACTAGCCTTTCCTCTGCGCTATGAATCGACAACTACATCTGTTGAGGAAGTCATCAAAGGATTACTCGAGGTGTTGACGGCTGAGAGGATGCTTCCCTCAAGTGCACAGATGGTTCTCAGAACGCCTGAGGTATTCGAACAAGTTGACGATTTCCTTGTCAAGATTGAAGAGAACATCAAAGCTTTTCTCCAGAGATTACTCGCAGAAACAGGTCCCACAAGGAAGAAACTGTCCTTCCTAACCCTCCTCGGAACAGGAGATTCTATCGAAGCAGTGAGAATGTTCGTCATGTTGCTATTCCTCGCGGTAGAAGGAAGAGTTGGCCTAGCCCAGCCCCTCGAGTTCGGCGATATTGAAATCGAGCTGAAAAACGATGGAAGCACAAGTTTCGACTAACACAGCTCAGCCGAAAACTGCTGACCTACAACAGCAGCTCTGCGAGGCCGCACTATACGTCTCCGGAAGACCATTAGACCTGAAAATGATCGGGTCTGTTATAGGCGCTAGATCAGAGGACAAAATACGCGGAGTCGCAACAGCGGTCTCGGAACGCTACAGATTGGCCGGTAGCCCGATCCAAGTTGTAGAACTCCCCGACGGCCGCTTCGTCATGCAACTCAAGGCAGAATTTGCCAAACACGTTCGAAAACTGGCGAACAAGCCACTTCTCACGCCAGGACCACTCAGAACCCTATCTTTCATAGCTCTGAAGCAGCCTGTTACGCAGTCATATGTTGTACGCGTCCGTGGGAAACTGGCCTACGTTCATGTAAGACAGCTGAAGGATATGGACCTGATTAGTGACGAGAGGATCGGCAGAACCAGAATGTTAAGGACCACCACCACATTCGCGGACTATTTCAACCTCAACCATGACCCGTCACTCATGAAAAAGGAGCTGAAGAAAGTACTCCAGCTCGGGGAAGACGCCCCATCATCCATCGAAACGGTCAAGCCAGACAGCTAACTGTCCAAGTCGTGCTCTGATCGTCCGATGAACTCTACGCGACAGGATATGTTTTCACTGCAGAAGTGGAGAGCGGAGCCAACGTCGGGCCCGCTATCCCGATTGTCTCCAGCAGATGGCGATAAGCGGGGATCGGGTTTCGTTGTCTGAACAGATAGGAGAAGTGAATACCGTTCGCTTCTCCTCGCAGAGCCTCGTAGGCCTCCGCTGCAACAGCGAGACTTCCGCCAGCGGGATCGTCCAACAGTTTCTTCCTGACGTGGGCTGGGACAGGAATGTCGAATTTCTGGCCAACAAATAACACGTTATCCAGGCTGAGCGGGATAGAGACTTGAATGAAGAGTGGCACGTTTAACCCTGCTTCAAGCAGAGAATCTCGATGCCCAAGTACACTCTGCGCGTCGAACGCGACGTTTGTAACGATGAAATCTGCACCCGCATCGACACGCGATAACGTTCGAGAGATTTCGCTTTCCCGGTTATTGGCGTGCTGGTTGGTTACTGCCCCAATGCACGGATCGTTTCCACCGTTTAGTGAAGAGATCTCTCGAATTAGCTGGTTGGTTTTGGCAAACTCGTAAGTTCCTGGACGAGGCTCCGGATATGGGTCTCCATAGACGATTAGTACGTTTCCAAGTCCTTCTTCTACTTGGTTCGAGATTGTTGACAAGTCGGACCTGCGGCAGTCGCGACATGTTAGCGAGGGAACTGCGGTTATCCCAGCCCTGTTGATGATGGAGGCCGAGGCGAGGCTTCTGCGTTGGGGAGTTACTGGGAAAGACTTTGGATAGCTCGGGTCGTTGTGCCCATTCCGCAGGGCGGGAACCGTGATAGCGTCTACTCTCCCTCTCAGGAGGGCCAGATCGCTCGGAACTACTCTGTCTGGAATAAGCTCAACTGTGACGAGGTTATGATGCCTTGCCCGATCGCTCAGTCTCATTCGTACATCTCCCTGGCCAGTTCTGCTCCCTTCGTGATGCTTGCGAGTTTCGCAAAGGCTACGTCCCACGTCCTGGTTCGGAGCCCGCAGTCCGGATTCGCCCAGATCTTTGCCGGATCCCCGACGAGCTTAGTGGCGTACAGGAGTCGGTCCCGCACTAGCTCTGGAGACTCGATCAGATCTCGTCCCACGGCTTGTCCGGCCTCGGGGGACACGTTTCCTGTGAAGTCGTGCACGTGAGCGACACCGAGTCCGAACTCACCGTTGAAGCCGGCATCGACGAAATGTTTGAGGTCTCTGTAGCCTTCCCTTGAGTCATCATCGACTCCGAGAAGAGAAGTGTCTCGGTTGGCGAACTCTAACGCGAGGTGGTCGCATTTGTCTAGCTTCGGTGCGTATTCTGCGAGAACTTTGTATCCTATCTCAGATGGGTAGCAGGTGTGGTCACTGAACTTGCAATTGAACCCTTTGACCGTTTCATTCCACGCTTCGACGAAGAGCTCCATCTCCTGAGGTTCCGGATGGGTGGTCACCGCCGGCTCGTCAATCTGTATCCAAGATGTTCCCGCGTTAACTAGGTCTCGGATCTCAGGTCGTATGATTTGCTCTACGACATCGAGTAGGAATTCGCGCTTCGCTTCGATCTTCCGTGTCCTAGGCGAGGAAACGCGTTGCTTCTGGATGTAATATCCGCTGAAAGACCAGTCCACTAGTGTGTATGGACCGGTAATCGGAACTTTCACCGCTCGATGGGCGTATTTCTTGACATCCAAGAATTCCGGCAAATAGACGGGGTGTTTCCTCGAGATCTTCGACTCGGCGACTCCCCTGTTGAAATACTTGTAGTCAAACGAGTGAACGTGACCAAGGAGGGTCATTCCCTGCACGGCCTTTATCACGTGCTCGTACATCTCGACTCGCTGCTGTTCTCCCCCTACACCGTCATTGTCTACGCCAGCGGTTTCAAAGAGGCGCAGGCCGTACAACGTGGAGAGTTCCAGAACCCCCTTTGCTCGTTCCCTATCATCACTGGCCTTGAGAATGCTCTTGGCTCGGTCATGGAAGTCTGGAATGACTAGCTTCTCAGCCCATTCTTCAGCTTCCGAGAGGTCTTGTGAAGAGAGTTGTTGTCGAAGCCCCTTCGTTCTCCATTTGGGTTTGGCGAGACTCCCGATCTCCTGAACCGGAAAGAGCTTCGACACCTACCTGCTCCCCTCGAACAGTTCAGATGCCTTCGACAACACTTCCAATTTTTGATTCGCAATTTCTTGCGGCAAAAACTTCAGGTCCGAATTGGAAGCAAAAACTAGGTCTTGAACATCCACTTGATCGCAGAATTTCCTTGCCGTGTCAGCAATCCAGCGAGGGTCCTCAACATAGGATTCCCGCGAGTCGACAACACCCAAAACAAGCGCTTTCGAGACTTGTTCGCGAAGTGCGGAAATGTCAGTTTCGAAGAGGTCAATTCCAATGCCGTAGATCGGCAGGTCCAGAAGCTTGGGGAGTACGGGAGCAACGTCGCCAAAATAGGTCTGGACCACAAACTCTCCGGGGTTGTCCTCGACCACGGACCGAATTGCTCTGAGAGCGAGTTCAACTTCCGACTGGTTTCCAAAGCTCTCTCTGTAGGGTTGATAGACCAAGCAGGGTTCTGATAGTTGGAAGAGCGAAACGCCCTCATTCCGGAGTCTCTTGATTATCT
>VBBV01000151.1 GCA_005883695.1 Candidatus Bathyarchaeota archaeon
GAAAGCTCGGGAAAACGGTCTTGCGTTCGTCGAACTAGACGGCGACATCGGCATCATAGGAAATGGAGCAGGGCTCGTCATGGCAACGCTCGACCTGGTCAAACAGTACGGAGGCAAACCGGCGAACTTCTGTGATGTTGGAGGGGGAGCCAACGCCGAACACGTTGCAACGGCGCTCCAGATCATCCAAGGCGCAGAGAAGGTTCGAGCTGTGTTCGTCAATATTCTAGCGGGAATTACTAGATGCGATGAGGTTGCGAAAGGGATTGTTGACGTGAAGAGAGTAATGGGGCTCAAGAAGCCGCTCGTCATACGAATGGTAGGAACCAATCAGGAAGAGGGAAGGAAGATACTCCAATCCGCCGGACTGACAGCAATGGACAAGATGGATGAGGCAGCGAGACTCGCTGTAAGCAAGGTGCCTGCATAGATGGCAGTCCTGATCGGCAAACAGACCCGGGCAGTAGTCCAGGGAATAACGGGCAACCAGGGCAGCTTCCATACGAGACTCATGCTAGACTACGGCACCAGGATCGTCGCCGGCGTGACTCCTGGAAAGGGAGGAACGACCTCAGTCGGCGTCCCCGTCTTCGACACTTTAGCCTCAGCACTCGAAAAGACGGATGCGAACGCTTCCATAATCTTCGTCCCCGCCCCATTCGCCAAGGAGGCCGGAATGGAGGCGATCGACGCAGGCCTCAACCCAGTCGTAATAATTACGGAAATGATCCCAGCAAGAGACTCCATGATTCTCATTGAGTATGCAAGAAACCGTGGGGCGACTATCATCGGTCCCAACACTCCGGGAATAATCACGGCAGGGGAATCGAAGCTGGGCATAATGCCTGGCGACGTATTCAAGCCCGGCAAGGTCGGCCTCGCCTCGAGAAGCGGGACCCTTACCTACGAAATCGCAGCCTCGCTAACACGCGACGGCATCGGACAATCCACCTGTCTCGGAATAGGCGGTGATCCGTTTACCGGACTCAACTTCGTTGATGTTCTCAAACTCTTCAGAGACGACCCTGGCACAGACACGGTTATTCTCATCGGAGAGATCGGAGGCTCCGCAGAGGAAGATGCCGCAAAGTACATTCGCGACACGAAATATCCGAAACGAGTCGCAGCATACGTAACCGGTCGTGCCGCACCCCCAGGAAAGCGCATGGGCCATGCAGGCGCAATCATAACCGGGACGGAAGGAACAGCCGATGCTAAGACGAAGAGCTTGAGAGAGGCTGGTGTCCTGGTCGCTGAAGTTCCATCCGAGCTTCCCAGGCTACTACTCCAACAGGTCTCCCCGTTGCAGTAGACCAGTTTGTCGTCTATTTTGCGCCGAGTTCTCTTTTCTTCCAGCGAAGGTTGTCTCCGCGGCAGCGTCGGCATCTGTAGGCGTTAGGCGAGTTCCGCGAGCCGCACGTCCTGCAGATTTTGAAGAACAGCCTGTGACGTTGCGCAAGCTGTTTCTTCATCACATCAGTGATCGGCATGGTAGATACAGCACGAGCGTTCTGCCTGCAATATATTATTGCTGTTGAAGAACAACCTTAGAGAACTGTTGGCACAGCTCCTCAAGATCACTGATAGTTAGCTGATAGACTCTCTTTTCCGGCAGAGTCATAGCCTCTAGACTTGTACGAGCTTTTTCGCGTCCGATTTTCTTGGATAGATAATGTTGGAAAGAGCTTCTCACAACTCGCCTGCGCTGATTGAAGAGTCCTCGGACCAGCTCTTCAAACAGGGCCTCGTTTACAGCTGTGTTGACATCGTTCGGATATATTCGGAGGAGGATAGAGTCCACCTTGGGGCGGGGTCGAAACGCGGTAGCAGGGATGTTCATTATTGGCCGAATCCTCAGATAACGCTGCGCGGCAATGGACAATCTTCCATACTCGGCTGTTCCCGGCTCACCTAGAAGCCTTTCTCCAAACTCTTTCTGAAGCACCAGAGACGCAAGCTCGAACTTTCTCTTTGCTAGAAAGAGGATCAGTTTTGACGATAGAACGTAGGGTGGAGTTCCCACCACCTTGTTGAACTGGGGAAGAGGGATGTTGAGCACGTCTCCCTCAATGACAGAGACAGTTGGACTATTCTCGAACTCTTTCCGCAGGTGCGAGACTAGCCTCGGGTCTTTCTCGACCGCGAGCACTCGGCCCGCGTCTTCTTCAAGAAGATGGGTAATGGTCCCGTATCCGGCTCCAGGTTCGAGAACAGTATCTGTCTGAGTCAGCTCGGCGGTGGATACTACTCTTGAGGCGATGTGTTTGTTCGCTAGGAAATTCTGGCCTAATCTCCTCACCGGTCGATATAGGATGGGCGTCGCCACAAGCTCATACTGTCCTTGTGAAAAGCCGGTATTTTGACTCAGTGCTCAGTTCTTCCATGATTCTTTTCGAGATGATCTTTGGAATGTCGCTGAGTCCGGTTCGTTCCTGGATATCCTTGTAACTGGTGAACGGTTTCCTCTCTCTCGTGTTGACGATCTGCCACATCGACTTCTTGCCAATCCCCGGCAACAGCTCAAGCGAATGCATTCTAGGCGTGACAGGTTGGGAGTTGTTGAAGAACTCTACAAACCTTTTCTCTTGAGTCTTAACCAATTCCGATATCAAGGGGACGATCTCCGCCTTCGCGTTAGCAGTCAGCTGGTCGTAGCTGATCCTAGTAAGAATTCTGTCAACCTTCTCTCTGCGCTCACGTCCGATGTAGATCCGCTCATGAACCAGCACAGTAGCGCCGATCTTTAGCTCTGCCTCTAGCAACGTGAAGAACTGTTCGCCCATAATCTGAACTGTCGGCACCGCCAAGTGTCTCGACTTCTCCGACGACCTGCCATAGGGAAGGAAGTCTAAGACGTACGCGTGTTCTTCGTAAACATGCCTTTTCTGTAAATACTCGTCCCCATGAATTGCCAAGAATGGGCTCTCCTTTCTCCCTTAGATTGTCTCTTCCAACTGCACGGTTGACTTACGTCGGTTGCCAGAGTGTTGGAGAACCATTGGTGGTCATTCTGAACCGCACCTTTTCTCCTTAATTGGGTATCGGTCAGAAGTTTCTATCGACTAGACGTACCGCTTCATAATTTCCAGAATGCCGTTCAGCTGGTCTGTGCTCACGAACCTGCCCTTTACAGTTAATACTGCTCGAAGCTCTTCAATCGTCTTTGGGAGCGAGTTCACGATCTGGATCGCATCGTTCCTGTCCAGCTGGAGCTTCGATGATAACTCCTCGACAAGCTTGTCAGCCTTATCCGGCGTGATCTTCGAGAACTTTCGCGCATAATCAAGGGTCCTCC
>VBBV01000152.1 GCA_005883695.1 Candidatus Bathyarchaeota archaeon
CCAATCGGGCAGGGATGGAGATGAATATTCGATTGTTGCTCAACGAGGGCTTCACGACGGAGTTGACCCCGAAGGCATCGGGAGCCTCTTCCCTTTGTAGACTAGCCCTGCAATCAAGGCAGCAACCAATAGAATCGACCCTGCTAAACCTACGTAGACGGTCGAGGTGGCATATTGGAAAAGTGAAGGAAGAGGATTAGTCTGGATACAAGATACAGGTGGACCGTTAGGCCACAATCCGCAGGAAATCTCCTGGCTCCCCCATAGATAGTGGACCGTGCAAAAATGCCCATAACTATTGGTGACGCACGTGGTCCAGAATCCAAATTCAGCATTTCCAGCAACTAATCTACCGGAGTGGTTGCTCAACGGATCAAAGCTCACCAATCGAGGCAGAGTGAACCACTTCGTGACATTAGGTGGAAAATCGGTTACATTTTGCGTGCTTACCATAGCATTGTCTAGTATGACCTCGATCGTAAAATTCTCGGCAACGGGCCCCGTATTTGTGAGCTGAAAGGTCACGTTGAGGAGTTGTTGCGTCCCGGTGTAATAGAAGGAGTCTATTCTGACACTGCTAGGGGACCCTTGCTTGGTTGTGGCATCCCAGATTGAGAAGCTGATTGAGAGAGTGATAAGGGTCAGTCCTACCAAAGCCAAGCCAGAAAGAACAAGAGAGATCCTGTTCAAGTTGCCCCGTCTGACTTCCCGTTATTATGAGCGTCCATTATGTCATCCTCTGCCAAGTAAATATTGCGAAAAGGCCTGAGGCTCTGATTCGATGCTAGAGTAGCTAGCGACGCTCTCTCACGCCGACGAGGGATGAACTTTACCGCAGGATTCTTCGAACCTGGAAGCGGCGATCCGCTCGGATTCTACGTGATGATACTGGCGATGTTCGTCACATCCCTGGGACTGGTCTATTCGTTCAACAGAAGCGGCTGGATATAGTACCAAGAAACCAGATGCCAGATCTCTTAGCAACACCTATAGGCTAACCATGGTTGACCCACTCTCACAGCAGGAGAAGATAGCTAATAGTAGCACGTAACAAAAGGCAGTCGCGTAACACTATCAACCTTCACAAACCCAGTCTTTCAGAGTGGACCAGGATACAATTGACAGTTTACGTGCTCTTTCAGAGAAGGAGAGAGTCAACGTGAATGTTCTGGCCAATAAGGCACTCAGAAGGTATGTCGAGTACGATGTTCCAGCCGAGAAATTTGGGCTCATAACCGTATCCAAAGCCTTGGTGAAGACTCTCTTCGCTCTAATGACAGAAGAACAGGCTAGAGAATTGGGCCGAAAGTCAGGTCGTGAAGCCGGCCCAGGGCTCGTAACTTTCTGGTACAAAAAATTCGATCTAGAGACCACGATCAAAGCAATAGGAAAGGTAACGTCTGAATACGGGAGAAATTTCAGCTTCGACGCGTCTTTCGACGGCAAGACACATGTTCTGATTATGCGGCATGAAAGTGGGAAAAATGCTTCTGCGTACTATGCGGAATCAGTGAAAGCTGTATTTGCAATGCTCGGGCTTGACTGTAGAATAGAGGAGAATGAAGACCAGGTTACAGCATATGTTGATGCGCTTCCCTCACGCCCCTTACTTCCACCTCTGAAACCAGTTGCAATAATCCCACGTTAACGGTACGCGAGTCGCGGGAACCGCGCCCAGGAACGGGCAGGAGCACCTATCGACGGGCCTGAAAGGGTCTCGTTGGAAGAGTTAAGTCGATGAGTGTCTGTGCCATTCGCAAAGTGGGACCGGAAGGCTCTCTCGATAAAGCGTCTCTATGCAGGCCGGGCTTGGACTTAAAACCGGGCCTCGTATCACCTATCCTCGAACACGAAAAATGGAAAGATCCGCGGACTACAAGGCTGCAGGCGGAAAACTGGTCCGGATCAGACTGAGAGAAGAAGCGGGTCAGATCCGGTCAGTCAAGATAACAGGCGACTTCTTCCTCATACCAGAAGAGAGCATAGGAAAACTCGAAAAAATGCTTGAGGACACTCCCTTACGGGAACAAGAACTCCGCCTTCTAGTCGACAGATTTTACCGTGCAACCCAGGCTCAAGGCGCAGGAGTCACCTCGGACGATTTCGTCAAGGCAATACTAGCCACGAGAGAGGAATAGTTCCACTGGAAACCTGGCGGCTAATCGACATCGAGTACCGCGACAACCCGTTCATGAACTTGGCTGTGGAAGAGGCGATACCCCGGGTGGTCGGGGAGGGAAAGGCTCCCAGCACGGTCCGGTTCTGGCACAACTCCAACACGATCGTCATCGGATGCTTCCAGTCCGCCAAGCTAGAGGTGAACATGGAGGCCTGCAAAGAGACCGGGACCGAGATTGTCAGGAGGTTCACTGGCGGGGGTGCGGTCTACCATGATAGCGGGAATTTGAACTATGCGATATCGTTGCGGAAAGGCCACCGATTAGTCCCGGACGGGAATCTACAATCTGTATTCCAGAGATTATCCGAGGGCGCAGTCGAGGGCTTGCGAAAACTGGGCGTGAAGGCGGAGTTTCAACCTGTCAACGATATCCAGGTTGATGGAAAGAAGGTGTCTGGGGCGGCAGGGAGCATCCGGTGGAACTCAATATTCCATCATGGCTGTATCCTTGTAGGTTCGGATTTGAGTATTCTTGGGAGGGTGTTGAATGTTCCGCGGGCGAAGCTGGAGGATAAGCATGTTGCTAGTGTGCAGAAGCGGGTGACGACCGTGCGTGATGAACTCGGACGGGATATTTCCACTAGGGAGGTGCGTGATGCGATTGTGGATGGAATTGAGAGTTGTTATGGGGTCCGGGTGGACTCTGGCGTGTTGATGAAGGAGGAGGTTGGGTTGGCGGAGGAGTTGTATCAGACCAAGTATAGCCGGTTGGAGTGGAACTTGGAGCGCTGATCAAGACTCGGCTCCGGCTTCGTCAACGGCTGTATTCCTCTCCTAGCCTCGGGCATGGTGATCTTTGTCAAGAGTTCGCCGTGTGTTCTGAACCAGTCTGGTATGATTACTGCGCGCAGTAGCTCTTGAACCGTTACTCCCCGCTCCTTCGCCTCGCTGTCTAGGAGGTCGAAGGTCTGCTGTCCGAACGCTACCATCACTTTTATCGAGGACACTTTTTGGTTTTCACACCTATTTTTCCGCTTATACTGGGGTCGTGGAAAAATGACCCCCGATGAGATATTTTAGATGTTTGATACATCTACAAGGCTGGAAGTCATTTAAGTCTGCCGAAAAATTTGGGCTCTGAAAAAGAGAAGAGTCCTCCAACGACCTCACAACTCAGTCGATTAAGGTCATGTCGACTGCCTCAAGACGGTGCCGGAGGATATGCAGCTCGCGCTCGAGATCGCTGTCAGGTAAGCGTCAAACTATTGATCGTTCATCGGAATCTATTCGGGTGTCTAAAAAGGGGGGAGGTTGACGGAGCTATTATTGGATGATTACGCTTTGAAGAACGGTGCATAAGCGAGAAGTGTCTCGCTCTTGAAGATACCATCAAGGTGACTAACTCTCTCAACGGAGGTCTTCACAATGTCTTCAGAGGTTCGTGCTTGCCAGAGTGCGACTATGTCGAACTGTCCGGGTACCGTAGATGCTTC
>VBBV01000185.1 GCA_005883695.1 Candidatus Bathyarchaeota archaeon
AGCCTGATTCCTCTCAGCGCAACTCTACAAAATTACAATAGTTACGGCGCGGCCGGTAGAAGCGTAAGTGGATGTTCCGCAGGATGCTACACCGCCCTCGTCTCGGGTTCAGACCAAGGAATCTCCGATGGCTATGGTTGCTGCATCACTTCAACAACATTAATGGACAGAATGGGAACTGCAGGACTTACTTGGCAGGCCTATTGCGAAAGCGGTTGTCCTAGAGGAAACGATCATTTCCCATTCACAGGATTCGCGAGCACATCGTCAAGTCCAAACGTCTTCACCGGTAGCAACGTATCACCTTCAGATCTTATCACCGCGGCCAGCTCGCCAAGCCCGCCGAACCTTCTCTGGTACACTCCCACGGACAACAATAACATGCACGATGGCTCCGTATCGACAGGCGACGCATACATCCAGAACTTCCTAGTAGGCTCGGGATCCCTCTCAATCCCAGCCCCAGGTAGCCTACTCGCAACCAGTATCTTCCAACCCGGACACAGAACCCTACTTCTCCTCTGGTGGGACGAATGCGCTAAGGGCTCGTTTGGATGTGATTCTAATAATTCAACCCCGAATGTCTGGTTTGGGCCTACAGCAGGTATCAGCGCAGGCCACTCCTCTACCAGTACAGTTTATGATGAGTATTCCATTCTTCATCTCATAGAGAACAACTGGGCTCTTCCTACTCTAGCCTCCAACGATGCTGCTGCCGCGCCGATGACCGAGATCTTCGGATCCTCGACACCTCCAGCTCCAACAACGAGCTTCACAACATACACGCTTTCCTTCCAAGGGTTTGACTTTGATGGCGCAAATGAGGAAACAATCACCATGAACGGTGCGTTGGTCGCTATTGTCCCGTCAGTGCTCACGGCCGCGAACGGGGCCACCTGGGTCTCGTTCAGTTTTGACATTACAAGTTTCGTGGTTACCGGGACGAACACGCTGTCATTCACTCATGCTAGCGCTGACTGTCCAACTCTCGACCAGGTGCGAAATCTCGTCATAGCCGACCAAACAATCACGGTTTATAATAACGCAACAGCAGAGAACATCAATATCGCATCTAGTTGCACGAACACCTTGACCTACCAATTCGTAAACCAAGCCGCCCCTGGAGGAAACACGAGCTCAGGTGGAAGCTCGAACGGAAGCTGCCCAATATGTGGAATAATTCCAACGGGCTCCCCTACAATATTGCTGCTCGCCGCCGGCGGACTTCTCGGACTGGCCAGTTCATTCGCCATTCTCACATTGAGGGCTCGTGCCAGTCTGCAACATACAAAACGACGCTTACGCAATTGATCGTCGAGACGAGACTTGGATCGATCAGAGGCCTTCTATAATGCGCCGACCGCTCCGCGTGAAATGGCAAACTTTCTCAGAATACCCCCACCTAGGCCATCCCAGGGATAATCGGTCTAGACTTTCTGGTGTGAAGAGTCGAGGATTCGTTCGATAAATCTCCCCCGGCTTCACACTATGAGTTCTCAATCGCATCTTTATTGGTACACGAACAAAGGGGTAGGCTTTCTCCGAGAATGGAGTTCGTCATAGAGGGCCGATTGATTGACCTGACTCTTTACACGGGATAGCCCAGATCAGTGAGGATCATCGCGTAGACGGCCTGGAGCGTGTCTCCAGAGTCCACGTGAGACTGCTGTGGTAACTGGGCACTTGAACTTGAATAATCGACACGAAGTTCGATAGAGCCTATAGTGAAAATGCGCGCTCTAGTGTCTTGCCGAGGAACTCGCTCACAACAAAGAGTCTGGTTCTGCGTCGGCAAAGCGAGCAGACCGTTCGGCTCGGGCCACCGTGATGCCGCCCGAGGACGTGAAAGAGAGTTGAGAATGAAAACAAGAATCGTATCCCTATATCCGCACCGGCACCGCCAGGCTGCAAGGTTCAAGCTAGGAGCATCGGAATAATCGCCGTCCCTGTTCTGCCTCGAGCACATGCAGCGACCGGAACGTTCCCGTATGTTCGAGCCTGGGATGGAATACTCCCAACTGAATCAACAGCGGACCTTCAAGCCACTTTCACACTTCTCCAGCAGAGAGGCTATAACGCCGCACGAATCAGCCTAGTAGACCCCGTACTCGGGGTAGGCACATTCAACCAGCCTGCTTTCGATAATCTCCTCTCCATAGCGAAACAAGACAATATCTGGCTCATCATGGACGACCATGAGTACGGTATAACCGACGAGGCCGCCTGGCTCTCCTTCTGGTCCCCGATAATCACCGCCTACAAGAACGAGCCGATGATAATCTGGCAGCCTAGGAACGAGCCTAGCAACTCAGCAGCGCAACTCTCAACCTTCTACCAGGACTGGATCACCCAGGATCGCAACCTAGGTGACAACCACTGGATTATCGTCAGCATAAGCTACAGTCAGTTCGGTGCGCCAAACGACAGCACTTTTCTCTCAGCCTTTCCAACCGTAACGGACCCTCTTAACCAGGTAGCCTACGACTTCCACGACTACTACTTCTATCAGTACCATCCGGCATGGAGCATCTCGGACGCGCAAGCCTACGCAGCCAATGTGCCAGCAGCGGTATTATCCCTCGAGGCTTTCAAGAACGCACCCGCCATAGTCTCAGAGTTCGGAGCAGACGCAAGCGGCGGCGGACCTTCGCCTCCTGATGTAGTAGACCAAAATTGTAGCTGTCAATACTCCACCGAATCATTAGCCTACGTTGTAGCGGTGATACAAGGTCTCGACAACATCAAAGGCGCATATGGGCTCTGGGAAGCCGGAGACTGGGATGGAAGCGGAATGGCAACAGGAGCCATGAACATCTGGGGACAAACGATCCCCACACCAGGACCGACCTCCACCGGGGCCACCTATACCCTAACCTTCCAGGGTTACGACTTCGACGGGGCTAACGAGGAGACTATCACGATGAACGGAAACCTAGTCGCCAGCGTCCCAGCAGTCTTGACCCCAGCTAACGGCGCAACATGGGTCGCGTTCACGTTCGACATAACCAGCTTTTTGGTCCAAGGGACGAACACGTTATCGTTCACCCACGCTAACTCCGATTGTCCAACCAATGACCAAGTGCGGAATCTTCTCGTTAGCAACCAGACAAACACGATCTACAGCAACGCGACAGCCGAGAACATCAATACAGCAACCAATTGTACTAACACTCTGACCTATACATTCACGATTGGCGCAGGCGCACCCCCGCCTCCGCCATCAACTAGCTTCACGTTCCTCCCTTCAAGCCCAGTCGTTAACTCGCCCGTAGCGTTCACAGCCACAACGACCGGGGGAACCGCTCCCTATACTATAAGCTGGAATTTCGGTGATGGAGGGGTAGGCACTGGGGCTACAACGACCCACACGTACACCACAGCACAATCTTTCACCGTGACCGAGACCGCAACGGACTCATCTTCACCATCGCAAAACGCCGTCAGCTCCAAGACAGTAACCGTCTCGGCGCCACCTCCCCTGTCAACCAGCTTCACATTCCTGCCTGCCAGTCCGATGGCAAATACGCCCGTGACATTTAAGGCGACAACGAGTGGAGGAACTCCACCATATTCGGTCACTTGGAATTTCGGTGACGGAACATCCGGAACAGGAACCTCTGTTATTCATATTTTCACTAGCGCTCAATCATTTACGGTGCAAGAGACGGCGACAGACTCGTCTACGCCAACGCAGACAGCCACCAGCTCTCAGCCGGTAACGGTAGTCGCAACTACGCCTCTCTCCGCAACCTTACAGGTTTCCTCTTCCTCGCCCCAGGTTGGCCAGACAGTAACATTCACCGCATCAGCGGCAGGCGGAACGTCGCCATACACTTACACCATGGCGTTCGGTGATGGCGCGACTGGAACCGGAAGCATTACAACCCACGCCTATTCCATTGCGGGATCCTATACTGCTAAAGTGACGGTTACGGATTTAGCCTCGCCGTATGCAAGCGTCACGTCAAACGTGATGGTCAACGTGCAGGCTCTGGTCCCACTCGCACTAGCTGTTCCAGGAAACCAGACAGTCGTTGCAGGAACGTGGATCAACTTTACCATTGCCGCATCTGCGAACATAGGCGATACCGTCAGTCTTTCAGCAACAGCGTTACCGGCGGGCTCATCGTTCAATCAGGCAACCGGGCTGTTCTCCTGGAAACCCAGCGCGAGCCAGACAGGGTCGTACACGATCGTTTTCACAGCCACGGATAGCAGCTATCCCTCTACACCCACGAGCAAATCGACTGGGATTCAGGTAAACCAGGACCCGCCAGTAGGGTCTAACGGAGGAAACGGGGGTTCAGGCGGAGGTTCGAATGGAAACTGTACGCTATGCGGAACATTCCCGACGATCTCCAACAACATCGGGCTCCTCATCCTCGGAGGACTTCTCGGACTAGTCAGTACGATCGTCGTTCTTACAATCAAAGCTCGAACGAGTCTGGAACGAACAAAGCAACGGATGGAAATTTGACGCAGCTAGGAATTGTCGAAGCCCAGTGGGCAGGGTAACTAGAGCTGTCCTGATTTGCAGTATCATCATGCTTGGATCGCTAACGCGAGTTCCACTGGCGTTCTCGAATAATGGCACTCTTGCCCACAGAACTGCCTTGGGTCGACTGGCTAGTGCGCCGGTCGACCGTGTGTCACAATTCTTTGGAGAACCAGGGTTTATGCGATATCTTCACCTGAGGCGCTGGGTCAGCCCGATACGTGAGCCGTCTAGGTTGCCTCGCTTACCCTCCGCAC
>VBBV01000186.1 GCA_005883695.1 Candidatus Bathyarchaeota archaeon
AATTTCTTTGCAATTTTCAAAGTGTCTGTTTCACCTCTAAGTAATAGCTCATAAGTTTAGACCGTGAATGTGGGGTCGGGCTTCCATAGGAATTTAAGACTGCCGGTATCTAGGGATAGAAAGAGGTAGAGTTTCCGCTTCCGAATATCTCGACTATGAGGCCTCGCTGAAAAGTTCGT
Organism: Candidatus Bathyarchaeota archaeon; assembly: GCA_005883695.1. Next base: position 180 of record VBBV01000186.1, read on the forward strand.
CCTTCGTTAGCTCCGTGAAACATCCTGGCAAACCTCAGATCCCCTAAACATCAACTGAGCCTCCCTTACCCTCCATCTCTCGGCTATCAACCAAGAACCAAAGAACACGATGGGTACCCAGGGAACAGCCTCTCAATCCATGACGGTTTGTCGCCTACGTCGTCTCCATCGGGGGACTACCCCCGCACAGGGAGGTAGAGGTGCAGCTCGGCTTGACTTCGATAGAACTCCAACGAAGGACGCGTCGGGTCAACATCATGAGTGAGGGAGGGCCATTTCTTCGAAAAGACTAGGTAGCTTCGAGAGGTTATTCTCCCAGTCCATGAGCTTGCTGCGGGCGTACCAACCGCCCGGGATCACTCCTGTCTCCAGCTGCATCCTCAGAGGATCGTCAGAATCGATTCGCGCTACACAAGCGTAGTACTCTTCTCCGTCCGGTGTGGGCTGGAAGGTGCCGTAGAACTTGCGACCCTTCAAAGTCGGAAGCTTGGACTCAAGCAGGTCGAACGCGGCAGAGGGACCTTTCCCCTTCATATCGGCCCTGAAGCGTAGGACGGGCATCTCTTGGAGCTCAACGTAAATGCTCTCCATACAAATGGTACTCCCTGCGAATGCTACTTATGAATTGGCAAGCTCAGTCAAAGCAGAATCTAAGATTCAACTTGGAACGTCGCGAACAGTCCTCTTTTTCATGGCGCAGGAACTCAAACGCATTCTTGTGAAGACAGCCCTTCGTATCCCAACGTAGGCTAGAATTGGGGCGTAGTACAGAGCCATGTAGATCAGAACGTCAAGGAGAAAGGCTCCTTCGACGACCCCACTAAAAGGCCCGAGAAGCTGAATCAAACAATCTCCCCCTAAGAATTCGTTATGTCCAGTAAAGAACCAGGGAACGGGAAAACCGTACCACGTCGTCTCCGTTGCCCCCATGCACGCTGGGGACCCCCAAGAAACAAAGGTGACCGCTGCCTTGTACGGTCGGCTGGCCAAAGTCGCCACTGTACCAAATGCGGCAGGTACAATGAGAAGGAAGAGTAGAGTTAATGATCTTCGCAAGACGATAGTTATTCTCGCACTCTGACGTAAGGGTCTTGCGACTGGGTGAAAATCTCCTTAGGCGAACGTGTGCTGATTCCGCTCTTCTGTCGATATACCAAGAAATATGTGGCGTCTCATGGGTGTAATTTCTGGACGAATGTTTGGTCGGGAGCGCAGAGAGCTTATATTTGTTCGGCAGTTTCCCCCTCTCCTGAGCGTTTGTAGAGGGCAATAGTGAGGCTTGGTTTTGGACTCTGAAACCGTCAAGCCCTCTAAGTATGAACGTTTCAGGATCGAAACCAGACCTGCTCCGCATGTCTATCAGATTCCGAACAAGTTCGATGTGAGTGCGCGCAAGCTGCGGCTTGCGGCTATGTTGGTGCATGAGGCTTTCGAGTACAAGCTCAACAAGGAAGTTGTTCTCAGTCGACCTTGTATCTACGGGGTCTTTGGTGGACGGTTTGGCGGGTTCAAGCCGTTGAAGCACAAGTGTGTCGGGTGCATGAGGTGTGTCCAGGAATATCCGCACATTATGACGGTGAAACAGTCGGAAGAATACAAGAGGCTGGGTGATTCGTTCTGGACGCCTGAAGCGGTGTTTACTATCTGGAATGAGGCGTCAACCGGAAAGATCCCGGTAAAAGGAATGGGATACAAGGGCGCGTTTGGTGGCGAGGGTTTCGATGGGATATGGACGGACATGTCAGAGATTGTTCGTCCGACGAGGGATGGTGTTTACGGCCGCGAGTATATCTCGACCTGCGTTGATATTGGCAGAAAGCCTACCCGTGTGGATTTCTCCAAGCTAGATCAGACTCCTTCCATTGCGGAGGTTCCCATTCCGATAATCTTCGATGATCTCCCGGCGTTGGAATTTGATGTTTGGAATGCTGTTGGAAAGGCAGCAAGGAAGCTTGGGACATTCTTTGTCACCCACGACCAAACGAGAGGCGAAGATTACAGAGAGAGGATGATTCCGATTGTGGACGACAACAGCCTCGACGAGACCCTGGAGAAGAGGCCGAGTATTGTCGAGTATGATGGTGAGAGATCGGATTTGTTCGAGAAACTGTCGGATAGTCTCTCGTCCTCAATTGTTATCGCGAGAGTTCCTCTAAAGGAGGAGACGGGTTTGGTTGCGTGCAAGCTGGCACGAGAGGGCGTGCACGGGCTGCACTTGTACGCTGACTATCATGGCCAGGACTATTCTGAGGATCCGAGGCATATCTCCGAGTCTCTGAAAGAGGTTCACCAGCTATTGGTCAAGGAGGGATTGCGGGACCAGGTGACGATTATCGCGAGTGGGGGAATTACCCTGGCGGAGCATGTTCCCAAGGCGATCATCTGTGGTGCGGATCTTGTCGGGATCGATACGACTGTTCTGGTTGCGTTGCAGGCAGAGTTTCTAGGTGAGACTCGGAAGAGGGGTACCTACAAGTTGAGACCTAGAAAAATTGACCCAGCGTGGGGTACACAGCGTCTCGTGAATCTGTTTGGTGTCTGGCATGATCAGCTGATCGAGATTCTTAGTGCGATGGGTATGCGGGATGTTAGGCGGTTGCGGGGGGATATTGGCCGCTCGATGATGGACGCGGAGTTGCGAGAGCAGTCGTTCAAGGGGATAGCATGGGCAACCTAGAACTTATTGTGGAAAAACATTCGGAGAGAATTCATCATGGGTTAGAGGTTCTTCCGACCTTGCGTCATGGTTTGCCGGCGGGGCTGGGGAACAAGCGCTGGACCGCCGAGCTGATACTGGCGACGTA
>VBBV01000155.1 GCA_005883695.1 Candidatus Bathyarchaeota archaeon
TCTTCGGTGGCTCCCGAGACCAAACAAACATCGGGATATCGATCTTCCACTAGACTAGACGCTCGTGGTCGAATCCTGACGTTGCGTATTCAGGCTCAAGATCTCGTTGCGTTACGAGCCGCCTCTAATTCCTTCTTACGATTCATCGCAGCCGGCGTCGGGGCGATCGAAGTTGTTGCACCCTTTTATAGGACGCGCCGAGTTCACCGACCGAGCGGCGCGTAACAAACTTGAGTGAAGAAGTTGAGCTTCCACCACAGCTGCAAGAACAGCTCGCCCGGCTGCAGCAGCTTCAACAGACACTACAAGCGGTAACATCACAGAAACAACAGCTGGAGATAGAGCTATCAGAGACAGATAGAGCGCTCGCCGAGCTCGACAAGATCACCGACCAAACCCCCGTTTACAAGAGCGTAGGCAGCCTCCTATTGAAATCCGAGAGACAGACGGTCCTCTCGGAACTGAAGGAGAGAAAGGAATTGCTTGGAACGCGTATCACAGTTTTGGGGAGACAGGAAGAGCGCACGAAGGAAAGGATGAAAGAGCTTCAGACAAAGCTCCAGGAGAAGCTCCGACCTGCAAGCCCCGCGGCTAGCTGAAAGCCGGCCCGTGTCGACGATTCACATCAAGGCTAAGACTACCTGGAAAGGATTTCTCCGGTCACTGTCAACCTCTGCTCGCATGGCAGAACACATCGTTCTCTTATGCCATCAAAACGCAGACCCGGACGCAGTCTGCTCGGCTTTCGCTCTGCAGGCCCTTCTTCACAAGCTTGCGCCGGGAACCAAGGCAACAATATCGTGTCCTGAAGGAATTAGTGCTCCCACGAGACAGCTATTGGAAAACCTCGGCATCTCGACGCCTGATCAGAAGATTCCCGCCGATGCTGATTTAGCCGTGCTTGTTGACACGAACTCGCTAGACCAGCTTGGGCCAGCGTCTAGCGTTCTATTGAAAATGGAACACGGTCTAATTGTGGTCGACCATCATCACCCACATCCTGATACGATGAAACTGGCGCGTCAAATGATTGTTGACGAGTCTGCCGCTGCTGCCGCAGAAGTTGTCTTCCAATTGTTCGAGGCCTCTAAGGAAGAACCGGATAGAGTAGAGGCGACTGCTCTGATGGCGGCGCTTTTTGTGGAAACGAAACATTTCCTGCTTGCAAGAGAGTCCACGTTTGAGGTCGCAGCCAAGCTTGTGGAAGCCGGAGCTGACCCGCGACGTCTCTCCGGGATGTTGAGTTCGCCTATGAATCGGTCAGAGAGAGTTGCTCGGCTAAGAGCTGCAGAGCGGTCAAGTGTCACCATGCTGGGGAATTGGATCATCGTTACTTCGCAGCTTGGCTCGTATCAGTCTTCAGCTGCGCGGGCGTTTTTGACATTGGGTGCCCATGTAGCGTTTGTTGCGGGGGAAGTGAAGGAGAAGATACGGGTCAACATGCGGGCAACGGAAGACTTCTATCAGAAGACGGGCGCACACTTGGCGCGAGATGTGGCCATTCCACTAGGGAAGATGTTGGGGGGAGTTGGTGGTGGGCATCCAACTGCTGCAGGATTAACCGCGTTGGGGGCTGTAGACGATGTCTTGATTGCATGTGTGAATCGTCTCAGAGAGTCTGTCGGTCCGCTCCAGACCTAAAATAGCGCCAACGCTGATCTTATCATTATAGAGTACTAACTCAAGAGTGAGTAGGAGATTTGGCTGTGACTCAAGGGGAAATCATTGCCGCCCGGGGCCTAGGTTTCCAATACGCTGGCTCCGCATCGAAAGCTCTCGACGACATCAACATCGTCATCGGTCAAGGAGAGTTCGTGCTTCTAACTGGTCCCAGCGGTTGTGGGAAGACTACTCTCTGCCGGTGTCTCAACGGGCTCATCCCGAACTTCCACCCCGGAGAGATGTCAGGAGAACTCTTGGTTGATGGGGTTAGTGTCGCGGCTGAGACGACTAGTGAGCTGTCGCGCAAGGTTGGTTATGTTTTCCAGAATCCTGAGAACCAGCTTTTCGCGCTAACGGTGGAGAAGGATGTGGCTTTTGGACCCGAGAACTTGGGTCTGACAAGAGAGGAGATTAGGGATCGGGTTGACTGGGCAATGGATGCTGCGGGGACGGTTGCGCTCAAGGATTTGGCGCCTTACGAGTTATCGGGGGGACAGCAGCAGCGCGTTGCTTTGGCCGGGGTCTTGGCTATGAAGCCCAATGTAATCGTTCTGGACGAGCCAACATCGTTCCTAGATCCCCGGACTGCTGAGGAGATCATGGGTGCAGTGGACGATCTCCGAAGAGAGAATGGAATCACGGTTATCGTTGTCGAGCACCGGTTGGATCTGGTCGGGAGATACGCGGAGCGGATTGTGGTTATGGATCACGGAAGGATCGTGGCGGACGGAAAGGTCGAAGACGTCCTCGATGCTGAGTTTGACCGTTTGAGCGGATTGGGGATTGGTCTGCCCAAGGTGAGCCTTCTCTGGTCACTGTTGAAAAGAGATGGGCTCGTCTCCGAACGTCTTCCAACTCGTGTCGAGTCTGCTGTTAAGATGCTGTCCGAGAGGCTTCGCAACTGATCCTTGTCGAGAACGTCTCCTTCACATATCCTTCTGGTCAACTGGCGCTGGACTCTGTTGATTTGAAGATTGACAGTGGCGACTTTCTAGCGATCATGGGCGAGAACGGTGCGGGGAAGACGACATTGGCGAAGCAGTTGAACGGCTTGTTGAAGCCGACTCTTGGAAGAGTGACGGTTGATGGAGATGACACAACGAAGAAGAGTGTTGCCCAGCTGTCTAGAAAGGTCGGGATTGTGTTTCAGAATCCTGATCATCTGCTCTTTTCCGAAACGGTCAAGGAGGAGGTCGGGTTTGCTTTGAAAAACTTCGGCTTCGAGCCGGATGTAACCGTGAAACAGGTAGAACGGACTCTCGAGGCTCTTGATCTTGCTCATTATGCCGAAACTTCCCCGTTCTTGTTGAGTGGCGGGGAGAGGAAGAGGGTGGCC
>VBBV01000156.1 GCA_005883695.1 Candidatus Bathyarchaeota archaeon
TGAGAGAATCCGGAGTGCGAGCCAGGGAGGTCCGCGGAAATTCTCAAACGAAAGCACCTCGGAATTTCTACACGCAACAGGATCTGACGGAAAGGTCAAAACGGTCTATAAGGCTGTTGAGATCTCGTCCGGCAGGAGGGATCTGGTGGTTGCATAATGTGGACATTGCAATCTAAGGATATATTCTGTCGGAAATAATGTGCGACAAACGAAAACCCTTTTGACGCTGCAAGCCCATCACAAACGGTGACATGTGGTCGCCTTTTTCTGCCAAAGGCCCGGTTCCAGCCGATTTTGGCGAATATAGAGCACTGATAACTGCGGGCGGAATAGGAACGAGGCTACTACCTTTCTCTAAGGAGATGCCTAAAGAGATGTTCCCCATCGTCACCCTTGACGAAAACAATTCCATCCAGCTCAAACCTCTCATCCAGGCGATTTTCGAACAGCTATACGCTACTGGTGTCAGAAGCTTTTACATTGTTGTCGGGAGAGGAAAGAGAGCGATTGAAGACCACTTTTCCCCCGACCCCGCGTTCCTGGAATTCTTGAACAGGACGGGAAAGCTACCGAACGGCCTAGTAGAATTCTACGAGAAAATAAGATCCTCCAGCCTGGTCTATCTAAATCAGCCGGAGCCCAGAGGGTTCGGAGATGCTGTCCAGCTAGGCCGACCCGTGATAAGTGGTACTTTCATTGTACAAGCCGGAGACACCTTCATCCTCTCGGATCGCAATCAGTACCTCTACCGGCTGGCGGCGATTCACCGTAAATACCGCGCTTCAGCCACAGTTCTACTCCAAGACATTACTGACCCGAGGCAGTACGGCGTCGTCGACGGCGACCATCTCGAGAATGGTGTCCTGAGGATAAGGTCTGCAACAGAGAAACCCGAAGACCCAAAGACTAATCACGCAATAATGCCAGTGTACATCTTCAACAGCGAGATTTTCGACGCGCTATCAGAGATCGAGCCAGGAAGGTACGGGGAGCTACAGTTGACAGACGCGATTCAACAGCTTATCACGGCAAGAAAACGAGTCATTGGAGTGAACCTCGAGAGCGATGAGCTGAGATTGGACCTTGGAACCCCCGAGACCATGGTCGAGGCGTTGAAACTTTCACTCAACTATGTAGAAGCTAAAAGAAAAACACTACCTCCGAGCTTGAAGCAGGAAGCACCCCCGATTCCGGCCTTGGTTGACTAAGGCGATTTTTGCCGCCTAGTTCTTGTGATCTTTTCCCTGAATAGACTAGTAGCAGGGAGGACAGATTCTGTTTTCTAGGCGTGACTGCAATGGCAGTCCAAGTCCTACGGAAAAGTAGAGGTATCCGTCCACGAAGTTGGCGTGTGATGAGACGAAGATGAAGTAGATGTAGTTCCATGGTAGTGGGAACGATGACGCGGGCGGGGTCCAGCCCATCGTAATCTCGGCCATGTCTCCAACCGGAATTATGATCGGAAGCTGTGCGCACGTCAAGGATAGTGCAGTTCCACACTGGACCTGGTGTCCAGAAGCCAGTTGCCATGAAGGACTGCCGGCCAACGGGATGTTGGTCATGTAGGCTGAGACAAACTTCACCGGTATCGACCCAGTGTTCATGACGTCAACCTCAACATTGCCAACGCAAACGCCGGTGGTCCCGCCCAAGATTATGTTGTATCCGGTGCCGCACCAGCCGTTGGTGCCGTATAATGCAATGCCGTTCACGGTATTCGAGGCAACTACGACAACACCGTTTTGGTCAAGGTCAAGACTCCCTACCGTATTGCCGATTATCGAGCCCTGATCGGCGCTTTCAACCTCCAACCTCCCGGTAACGTGATTCCCTACGAAAAAGGTCTGATGGCCAACTTCGTTTTCGACCTGTCCAGTAACAGTTGAGTTAGTCATGGTAAACGAGCCCGGACCACCGCCGTACATTGCCGAACAGCAACCGTCATGGGATATCGATAGGTTGCCGGAGGTGTTGAGTGAGCTCCCTGAAATATTGGTGGCTTGCACGTTGTATAAGCCCGTCCATCCGTAGACGTTAGCGTTCCTCAGAGTGATGCTTTGTGAGTAGTTGCCGATTAGATCCCCGTTAATGGTTGCGCCTACCACTGTCAAGTTGGCGCCAGTCATGACAAACACGTTGTGAACTGATGCGGTAATCACGCAGACGCCATTGATTGGGACTATGACGTTTCCGGAGTATGGTGACGTTATGGACCCGTTGCATGTCACAAACGGACTCGAAGGGGAGCATCCAATGGGCGACGCCGTGCAGGGGTCCACGGGCTCGGGGATCCGTTGGACAAATGTTGCAAATTGGCCTCGTACCGTCTTGAACTTTTCTGAGTACGCCGCACCGGCATTATCTTGACTCGTCTGGGATGTGAAGGTAGGGACCACCCAGACGTAGATGATGGTGGACATGATTATTACGATTACAACCATCAGTACCTCTGCCATAATCGTGGCCATTCCCTTTCGCGAGCGACGGAAAGAGGGGTGCATAGCCACTCACTAGCTATTACATCCCCCCGCGAGGCAAAAGGAAACTGTTACAATTGCTAGCATCAGATTCGGACAGACTTTAGCGTTCAGTCATGGGCTAAGTCTTGTTATCCTCGATGTTTCGACCTCTTGATCTTGGATTTTGGATTCCGGGAGGCAGATATCTTGGCCACACGATCAATCAGCATAGGGTCAT
>VBBV01000130.1 GCA_005883695.1 Candidatus Bathyarchaeota archaeon
GGGGTCTATGATGATGGTCTTACCGTTCTTAATTCTGAAGGAGTCGTGCCCGAGCCAACTGATTTTAACGCCTTGGTACTCGAACAATCGGTCTCACAGTTTCCGAATCTCCGCTTACACGATAATTAAGCCTTCCAGAGAAACGGTCTTCGAGAATACCCATAAATCAGCGGATAGGCGATGTTTTGGAATATACGATGTACGACGTGATCATCTTAGGGTCGGGATCTGCCGGCTATACAGCCGCCGTCTACTCATGTAGGGCCGGAAGAAAAACCCTGCTCATTGCCGGTTCGATCCCAGGCGGCCAGTTGATGCTTACGTCGGATGTGGAGAATTTCCCCGGGTTTCCGGAGGCGATACTTGGGCCGGAACTTATGGAACGATTGAGAAAGCAGGCGGAACGGTTCGGTCCAGAAATTATCTATGACGACGCTTCTAAGGTGAACTTCAAGTCCAAACCTTTCGAGGTCACGGTCGGAAAACGGATTCTTCAAGGAAAAACGATCATCATAAGCACAGGTGCCAACGCGAAATGGCTGGGAATACCATCTGAGACCAAGCTTAGAGGACACGGGGTCTCAAGCTGCGCGACCTGTGATGGCTACTTCTTCAAAGAGAAGGAGGTGGTTGTGGTTGGTGGAGGGGACACGGCCATGGAAGAGGCTACATTTCTCGCGAATATCACGAGAAAGGTGACGGTCGTCCACCGAAGGGACAGGTTACGAGCCAGTCAAATAATGCAAGAACGTTCCCTAAAGAATCCGAAGATAAACTTCGTCTGGGATTCTGTCGTGGAAGAAATACTGGGAGACGGCAACGTGACGGGAATTAGGAGTAAAAACCTCAAGACTGGAAAGGAACAGCTTCTCAAGGCGGACGGCGTGTTTGTGGCGATCGGCTACGAACCGAACACTTCGGTATTCAAGGGACAAATCGATCTGGACCCCAGAGGCTACATTATCACCCGTAACGAAACTGAAACAAACGTACCTGGAATATTCGCGGCTGGAGATGTAAGAGATTTCAGATATAGACAGGCTGTCACCGCTGCAGCTGACGGCTGCAAAGCAGCAATGGACGCTGACAGGTTCATCAGCGAACATTACAAAAGCTGAGACCTAGATTCTTGAAATGTCCAAAGTGTGATCTGCAGCTCGACTTTGTCGGGCGATATATCGTGCAAGAAGACTTTGAAGCTGGGGCTCCAGCTCAGATCCGCGACATGGAGGTCTGGCAGTGTGACTTGTGCAAGACCTACTACGAAACCAGCAGGAGCGGCCAGCCGATTCCGATACGGTTCATGCAGAGCTTGTTCAAGAGGCTAGAGTAGCGACCGGATAGACTCAATCAGTCCTCGACGCTTTTGGCCTTGTCCCTCATCGTTCTTGGTTTGTCGAGGCGCTCGTCGATTCTAAGAATCGAAGAAATTCTCTTTGCACCCATTGACCGCAGGGCAGAGTGTGAGGCTTCAACCGCCTTCAGTATTGTATGAACGTCTTGGGCCTCGAGGATCGTCGCCATCGGAGTGACTTGGTGCTCAAGCCCCTGGATTTTAGAGATGGCCTTCAGTGCCCGCTTAACGTATCGGCCAACGCTTGTTCCTGTCCCACTTGGATGGATGCTGAATTCAGCTATGGAGACAATTCGTCTTTTTTTCAGAACTCGCACCTATCGCCGGTGCGATCGTGTTCTGTCTTGTTAATTCTTGTGCTAGCTGACCAGTCTATTCTGCCTGTCCGGCGCCTTCTGGCGCAACCCGTGAGACTGTTCGTACTTCTCGGTCTTGTCAATGTCCAGTTCCATCAGCTGGACAGTTGCCTTTTTTATAATCCCGAAAATTTCCTCTAGCTCCGGTCTCTCAAAATCTTTCAGAGAAAGATTCCCGATCCATTGCATCCAGCCTTGCATGCTTTTCGCGAGAGTCGAGCAACACAAGCCGATACCGTAGACGATGTCTAGGCGGTCTTGAGGATCAAGGTCCGAGATACGTTTGACCCTGTTCCTCGCTTCCTCTACCCAAGACTTAGGTTCGTCAGACATTTCCATAAATTTCTCACTTGTTTCTCGTGAATCACTTGTCATGCAGAAGTTTCACGGCCTGACTTGGCTCTCAGCTGCCTGTCCATGATTCACGTGGCCTGTCCACACGAGTAAATATTAACGTTATCTGCAACAGACCCCGCAAAATGACGGTAACAATAATTCTAGGTCAACAATCTGCGTTATCCGAGTCGTTAGGGTCCTTTGTTCCGATTAGTTCGGCAGTTCTGAAAGAATCGAATCGACAGGTTTGACCGAAAGGACGTATGCTGTCCATGTGAGCAGACCTCCAACAGCGCCCGAAAGGGCCAGCACGAATTGAAGGGGCAGTTGTATCGCTAGAAAAGTCCTCAGGACGAATGAAAGGACGAGGGGGAGGGACATTATCGCCATCTCCACGATGCCCAACACGGCACCAATTATCGAGCCAACTATTGTGACAAATCTTGGCCTTGGGCCGTCTGAGAAATCTGGGAACCTTGACCCTACAGCGATCCCGAGGCTTGTCTCCGCCAATATTACGATAAGACCGAGGCCCAAGAACCCGAGAACGACAAATACAGAAGCGTGTAGGAGGAGGACTGAGACGACCGCTCCTAGACCGAGTCCGATGCTTGAGACAAGGGATGTGAATAGGAGTTTGCTCTTCACGAGCATGCTCGCGGAGACCGGAAGCGCGCTGATGTTCCATATCCTTCTTCCTTCCTGGCCAATCGAGGTCATTCCAAGAAATAATGCACCCAATCCTATCCGATGGAGCGGGAGAGAAAATCGCGGGGAAGGATATCATGATGGGCATGATAATCGGGATAGCCATTAGTCTGACAACTTCCTTTCTTCGGGTTGCCGACCGAATCTCCCTCTTGAGCATTGCAATCGAGGAAGAGCTTAGACCAAGATAGCCGAGCCTGCTCGGCCCCGATACAGAACCAGCCCCTGCGAAGTGAATAGCTGACGGGGTTACCGCCCAGTACTTGGCTCTGAAGGAGAGCGCAGTGTATGAAAGTAGTAGAAGCAATGCTACGCTCAGCGAGAGAAATCCAGCGCCGCTCAGAAAATCGGACTGGAGCAACTTAGTTATGGTCAGCGTGGGCCAGAAGACGGGCACGAAGCTGGCAGCGGCAGCAGTGCCGACGAGAGACGTTATGATCTGGATTAGGAAGACTCCGCTGAATAGA
>VBBV01000131.1:0-3294 GCA_005883695.1 Candidatus Bathyarchaeota archaeon
CCACGTAGACCGAGCCGGAATACGGGCCCTTGCTGTGGTCAACGGCCATTACCGGCTTATCCTCGAGAGTAGGTGAGAAAATGCTGGTGCGTCCATATACAAAGATTTCTTTCCAGCACGCATTTGTAGTCGGCGCGATGTTCGAGGTGACGCAAGACACATTTGGGTCGAAAAGGTTGGAGTTCGATTTTGCTATCATTATCCCGTTGCCGCCATCGCGGCTAGTAGCGAGGGAGCTGTAGAGGAAGTTGCCATCCCCGCTGGGAACGATGGTCGGGTCGCCAAAGGCTATCATGGGAAACACGGTCGGTGGAAAACTGATCACAGTAATGTTGAAGTCAGGTATGTCGCTGCCCTTCAAGACTGAGAGGCCTCCGTCGATTGATACTGTGAACCCTGAGAGAGAGGCTGGAGAACCCGAGGAGGCGCAGTCGGGTGAGAAGACTTGACAGAAGAGGAACTTCGCATCGTTGAATCCACCTACGACATGGTCAGGGTTTGCCGGGTCGACCGCGATGGTGGTCTCGGACTGCGGGAAGTAGCTTGTATCGTTTATGAAACGCAGCGCCCTCTGGTTGATGCTTTGCAGCCCGCTCCTCTGCACTTGGGGGCCGCTTGCGTTGGACGTACTTGAGGAGGCCGCCAATCCGCCGATCATTGCAGTAAGGTTGTCCTGCAACTGGGCTAGTCTAAGGAGTCCCATATCAGAGAGTGGGGCGTGGAAAATGTCACCTGGGGGAGGATTGTAGGATACTTGAGCCCCGACTGAAACGGGCGGGAGGGTTGGGATCACAAGGGGCGTGAGGAGGACAGCCAGCGTCATTATCGCAAGAATCTTGAAGATCCTGAGAAGCTTCATCTTCTCGCACCAAGACAAACGTGAGGTATTAGTTTATCCTCCGAGTTAACCGATCGGGAAGGGAAAGCGCCCAATTGTTTGCAGAACTAACGTTCCCAATCCTCCCCTCCCTTTGGATATCATGAGGTCTCGGGTAATGCTTAGAGAGGCAGTAGTGCTATTGAGATCGCTGACAGTCCAGCCAAGAGTTCCGTTGATCTCGACAGTCGAAGGTGTCGTCGGCAGCATAGAGCATACGATGATATTACTCGAGGTTGGGTCTCCGACCGTCTCAAAAGAATGGAGAAATGATATCGAGGCCGATAGATTGTGACTTGCATGCGTGCCCTACTGGAGGGATGGAGCCGCCCCTACAGACATAGCAACCAATAGTAGCAGAGTCAAGACTCTTACGATGACTCCTGCTCTTCACATAGTCACTGATGTCTTGCTATCTCATACCGATTATCGTAAAAAACGGTAACGGTGTTCCTTCAGAGTCGTCATTCTCAGGCTCCGCGAATGGACATTTGATTGGAACATGTGATGCTATGGGAACTTTGGCGAGAGTGCTCCCGCGGGGCAGGCGTCGATGCATGCCATGCAGAGGATGCATTCCGAGTCGTTGAACTTTTTCCAGTCCAAGTCTAAGATCGGGATCTGCATCGGGCAAGCAGTCTCGCACTCTTTACAGTTCGAGCACTTGATGGGGTCCCGGTGCATTCCTAGTAGACTGTTCTTCTGGAAGACTGCCATGATTCCCCCTACCGGGCATATGTAGCGGCACCAGAATCTCGGGATTCGCCATGCCGCGTAGATGAATCCTATGAGTATCAGAATATTGATCCATGTGAGCATCGAGATACCCCCAAGCCAAGACCCGAGATTGGCTGCAGAGAAGTCCGAGACCTGTGCGGTTCCGAGGAACCTCCAGGAATGGGCCAGGATCAGCGGTAGAGTTCCGAAAAGGGTGCCGTCAGGGGTTATTGCGATAAACAGGCCGGAGGCGAAATCGTGACCAAGGCTTGCTTGGTAGTCTGATCCAACACCGTAGTAGAGCGCGAGAGCGAGAGTCCCGCTGATCAAGAAGGTAATGCCGACGAGAACGTACTTCAATCGGATCCAGTACTCGTGAGTGCGTGTCTGGACGGAATCGACCCTTCCCTTAATCCCCGTGATAACGTCTTGTAGAAAGCCGACTGGGCAGATCCAGCCGCACATGAACCTCCCTAACAACGCTCCGACCACGAACATGATTCCGATGGGCAGCCACGGAAAGATTGCCTGCGACAAAAGAAGCGTGGTAGCGTCCAAGGTTGAACCGATCGCACCCTGCGCCTTAACACTGGCAACAACTGGTAGCACGATCCATGATCTTGCCCCGTTGAAGGAAGGGTTTAGGCGAGCAAGAGCGATGCCCGCGAATAATAGGAAAAAAGCTAGCTGGACGAGAGTCCTGATTGGCCAATAGTAGATTCTTCCATGCCGCAATCGTTGCCATAAGCGGCTGACGATGCCGACTTTCGGTTCGCTTGTAGTAACGGGCTGCATTGGGGTATCTAGCCTTAACCAAAGATGGGAACGAACTGACGTACCGATTGTTGAATGATAGTCCACTGTTCCGAGTAGACGCCTAACATCATAGTCGCCAGCCCTAGGAATAATGTGAGGGTTGCGATGACTCGATTCAGATTGGTTCACCATTAGCTCGGCGAATCAGTTTAGTCTGGTCAGAGTTTGCGTAGTTATATTGTTTCCGAAGACAACTCGCCAATCTATTGTCTGCGTATCGTATAGACAAGTCTTTAATAGCGTACGGACGGACCGAGCGAAAATTATTCTTGACTAACGGAGGATTGTCCATGGACGAGAAGAAGCTCAGCACGTCCACGAACTCTATTCCTCCTACCCCAACGCAACCAGCGGCTGCCCAGCCACCCAGCACTCCGCCGCCGGTCAAGAACCCTCTGATCTCACGACGAAGATTTCTTCAAGGAGCAGTCGCCGCATCCGTTGTCTTAGCCGCCGCTTCCGTAGGCGCATCAGGCCAGATTCTCGGACCATTAGTTCCTATTCCTCTACCTCCGCAGATAATTGCTAACTGGAATTCTCTCGATGGACAGTATCAGAAAGTAGCGAATGACTCAACGCTTCAAGGGCTTTACAACGAGAGTAATTATTCGCAGTTTTTCTACTGGCCGTACGATTCGTCCGTCAGCCCCTACTACAAGAACGTCATAGCCAGGCTCCCTAACAAAGACCCTTCGGGTACCCCTCTGGTCAATCCTCTCTATCCTTCTGACCCAATCTTAAAGCACGTGGTCGCCTTCAACACTACATGCGTCCATCTGAGGTGTCTTGTTAACCCAATATACAACGGGACCCCAACCTCAGGAGAGTTCAGACTCCAGTGCCCGTGCCACGGTAGCCAGTACCGTTTGGTCGACGCTGTACCA
>VBBV01000131.1:3344-5265 GCA_005883695.1 Candidatus Bathyarchaeota archaeon
GAAAGGAACTCCAGGAATTGGCCGCACCTAGCCCCAAGAAGAAAGGGGTCCTCGATCCCATCATAGCCCTCCTCAAATGGACCTGGGAGAGACTGGAACGGACACTACTCCTCGCTGTAAAAATAGTATTTCCGTCTAGGTTCATCAGCCCGCTCGGTTTTTTGGGCATGCTCACAGTAATCGTATTCATAATTCTCGGAGTCACCGGCGCGCTCCTCCTCTTCCATTTCACACCGTTCTTCGGTAACTGTCCACCCGCGGTCAACGGCACGGCCTATATTCCATCGGCAACTTGCAACCAGGCCTACAACAGCGTCCAGTCAATAAACAGCGATGTGGCCTGGGGATCGATTATCAGAAACATCCACTACCACGCATCCAACGCCATGGTTCTCTTAGCGGTAATGCACATGTTTTACCAGTACTTTGGCGGACGGTACAAGCTTCGATACGAGATCCTCTGGGTTACCGGAATCATTCTCGGCGTCGTAACCGTGATCGAGGCTTACACTGGCTATGACTTGATATTCAATATTCGAGGCCAGTTAGCTATCAACATAGGGCAAACCCTCACCTTCTATAGCCCTGTCATCGGAGCGAATCTGGCACAGATAATATTCGGGTTCAGTTTCGACGATCTAGCAATCCGATTCTATGCATTCCACGTCTTCATCATCCCAATCATCATGCTCGCAATCATGGCAGTGCACCTACCGAAGAACCTGGTACTCGACATCCCCGTAGCCTCCGCCATAACCGGTGTGATATTGATCATGGGAGGATTATTCCCCGTCGATGTGGGAGTGAAATACGATCCGAATCTGGCAACGCAGATTACATTTCCAGAATGGTACTTTACTAGCCTCTACGCTTTCATCAGAGTTCATGGACTAAATCCCTTCATAGCGGGAGCCATCATCCCTGCAATATTCGTCCTCATCTTTCTCGTCGTGCCATTCTTCGATAGAGGAAGGAAAATTGCTATGATTGACAGACCATTCTGGGTAGCACTCGGCGTAGCCTCGCTGGGACAGATCGCAATAGTAACAGTTTGGGGCTTCAGAGCGGCAAACCCGTTTGTGGCGTTAACGAACGAGAACCAGCTTGTTATCGATCCAACACTGTTCGCTGGATCCTTGCTAATTGCTACCGCTTTGGCGTATGGACTCGTCTACGTTTTCGTCCGTTGGAGACGAGCCAAAATCGAACAGCTACGAGCGGCAAGAAAGCCGATACCATTCCGGAGACTGCAGCCCTACATCATGTCGAAAGGCGAAGTCTACTCGCTCGTTGGAGGTCTATTGGTACTCCAGGGCTTCCTTGACGTCGCAATCTTCCGTGCATTATTGGACAAGCTGAACAACTTCGTTCTCCTCGAGATCGGAATGGTCTTGGTTGCCTTCGCTGCGACGGTTCATATATACAGAGTAGCAAACCAGTCAAAGTGACCTGAAAGTGTTGCAGGCTCCGAAGAAACATTTGCCGGTCGTAGGGCTTCTCGGACTTGTCTTAATCGCGGCCGCAGGTGGAACAGTCTACTACTACCAGTTTGCATCACCTCACACTCACGCCGTCACATCTCACAGATTGGTTTTCATAACCGCGGTCATCCAGGAACTGGGAGGATTTCACGTCAACAATACTGCTTATCTCAACCAGACGACGCTGCCTGCATTCGACAATAGTAAAGGATACAACCTTACAGGGGTCAAGCTCCAAGACTATCTCCCTTCGTACTCTGACAATAAGACAATCAACGCGAACGCCGGAGACACTATTACCTTCTACATTCACGCGGTCGATGGCAGCGGACACGGCTTTTCACAATACGGGTCCAATCACGGTTTCACAATAGACGGCCCAACCGTGTCGGTGGCAGCGGGCGACGCTCTTCCCGGGACGATTCCCTTTGGGAAGTGGT
>VBBV01000146.1 GCA_005883695.1 Candidatus Bathyarchaeota archaeon
TGTAGAGTTCGAGAAATCCAAGCCCGGTAAACACGGCTCCGCAAAGGCAAGGATCGTCGCGATAAGCGCGTTCACGGGCCAGAAGAAGAACCTCATCAGCCCGGTTGACGGCAAAGCCGAGGTCCCGCTCATAGACAAGCGAACGGGACAGGTTCTTTCCATCTCCGGAAATCTTCTCCAGGTGATGGACATGGAGAATTATCAGACATTTGAGACACCGATGCCTGATGATGAGGACTTGAAGAAACAAATGACTTCCGGAATCGAAGTCGAGTACTGGAGCGTTATGGGACGGAATATGGTCGTTCGCCGAAAGGGCTGAGCAATCCATCACGAGTAAGAGTCCTTCAAGAGTAAAACACCTACGGGTTTGGCCGGGAATGACGGCCGACGCTCTCGTCCGAGAGATGAGCGCAACCGGAGTCCTAGGTGGAGGCCGAATCGGGGCGGCTACTGATGTTGTCAAGGACATGTTCCGACGGCCGGATTTTACAAACTTCCTGACGCTCGCTGGCCCGATGGTACCATCAGGGTTTCGGCTGCTCATTGGGGACCTGATCGATCGAGGGTTTCTCGATGCGATCGTGACCACAGGGGCGAATTTGACGCATGATGTGATCGAGGCCCTTGGCCTCCACCATTATCAGGGCACCTTCCAGGTTGACGACCGCCTCCTGATCAAGAAAGGGTACAGTCGAATCGCAGACATCTTTGTCAAGGAAGAATCATTCCAGATTCTAGACAAGACTGTCAGAAGGCTTCTTGGAAAAATTCCAGCTGACCAGAGGCGAGGAGTGGCATTCTCAGACATCCTGGGAAAAATCGGCCTCCTCCTACGGAACAAGGATTCGATTCTCTACAAAGCTGCCCGTAACAAGGTTAGGGTCTTCTCGCCAGGTCTGCTAGACTCGATCCTTGGTCTCAGCCTCTGGAGTTTCTCTCAGACAGAATTGCTACAGTTGAATCCGATGGCGGATGTGACGAACATGGTAGAAATGGCGATGACCTCGAAGAAGCTCGGGGTCCTGATTCTGGGCGGAGGATTGCCGAAGCACCACACTCTTCTGGCCAGTGTCTTGCGTGAGGGAGTAGATGCTGCGGTTCAGATAACCGCTGACAGGCCCGAGCCGGGAGGATTAAGCGGTGCTCCGTTGGCCGAATCGATCAGCTGGAGGAAAATCCGAAAAGGCGGAAAGTTCGTCGATGTATACGGCGATGCAACTGTTTGTTTTCCCCTGATAATGGCTGCTGTTCTGGCGAAGGTTAAGAAGCGCGTAAGAACGTTTAGAGAGTAATCTTGGAAACGGTTGGCCGTTCTCTGACGGACGCTGTCCGCAAGCTCTTGCGGATGCCGAACGTGGACGAGAAGGCGATCAAGGAGCTCGTGAAAGACCTCCAGAGGACGCTACTGCAGGCCGATGTGAACGTCGAACTCGTTCTCCAACTCTCCAAGGCTGTCGAAGATCGTTCGCTGAAGGCGAGCCTTCCTCCGGGTATAACCAGACGTGAGCATGTTGTCAAAGTCCTCTACGAAGAAATGACGAAGTTTGTCGGTCAAGACCCGGCTAAGGTCGAGGTCCAACCTGGTGTATTCCGCAAGCTCATGCTCGTTGGGATTCAGGGGACTGGGAAAACGACTAGCTCGGTGAAGCTCGCACGGTTCTTCCAGAAGCGGGGTCTTCGGGTGGGTATTGTCGGAGCTGATACTTACCGTCCGGGTGCCCTAGAGCAGTTGAGGCAGTTGGCGGCCAGAGTGGAGATCCCGGTCTACGGCGAGCCAGGCACCAAGAAGCCCGAGGACATCGCGAAGCATGGTCTCGAACATTACCGGAAGGAGAAGACTGACCTGGTCATTATCGATACCGCCGGACGACACAGGAATGAGCGGGACCTAATGGACGAGATGAAGAGGATTGCTTCTGCGGTGAAGCCTGAGGAAATCGTGTTGGCGATCGACGCGACGATTGGGCAGCAGGCGATTACTCAGGCCCGCGCGTTTCACGAAGCAACGCCTGTCGGGTCTGTCCTGCTGACAAAGATGGACGGGTCTGCAAAGGGAGGAGGGGCGCTCTCGGCTGTCGCGGCGACGGGTTCGAAGGTCAAATTCATCGGAATCGGGGAACGAGTGGAGGATTTGGAGCAATTCGTCCCGACGGATTTTGTCGGCCGGCTCTTGGGAATGGGTGACTTGAACGCGCTTCTGGAGAAGGTGAAGGAGGCCGAGGTGCAGGTTCCGGAGGCGAAGGTGAGACAGTTCTTGGAAGGCCGTTTTACTCTGAAGGACATGTTTGATCAGATGGAGAACCTTCGGAAGATGGGACCGTTGAGAAAGGTTCTCCAAATGATTCCGGGTGGTGTTAGCCTTCCTGAGGAGCAGTTGGGGGTGGCGGAGGAGAAGATGAAAGCGTGGAGGGTGATCATTCAATCCATGACTAAGAAAGAGCTGGAGGAGCCTCGTCTGGTGGACAGCTCTAGGTCGAAGAGGATTGCGCGAGGTGCTGGTCGGCCAGAGCGTGAGGTGCGGGAACTTGTCAACCAGTATTTTACGATGCGGAAGATGATGAAGCAGATGAAACGACGTGGGCCGATGATGAAAGGAATGCCTTTCATGAAGAAGTAATTCTAGAGAGGTTTCCCTAACTGGAGCGTCTACAGAAATCGAAAAACTTCAGGGTTTGCGGTGATCGTGAAGTTCGAGCATGTTTCCCCAAGGGTCCGTTAATGTGCCTGAGTTCTTGCCCTTTCGCTTGACGGAATATCCTTTCTTTTCCAACTGGTCGGCGGCCTCTTCGAAGCTGACGACGTGAAGGTTGATCGGACTAACGTTCGCGTCACGAAGAACTAGGCGTGTAATCTTCGGAGTCTTGTAGAGCGTCAGCTCACCCAGCTTTGTCGCGATGACGCTCCACTCAGGTGAGTGTTCTTTGAGTTCGAATCCAAGCGTCTCGCAGTATAGTTTGACTGCTATGTCCATGTCTCCAACTTGAAGAATGATGTGACCGATGTCACTAACGAGTTTGGCCAAGTCTTAGTCCTCCTAGTCAGAATAGGAATGGGTTTGGTCTTTGTGGTCAAGCCTTGTCTTTAGTTTGTCCTCTTCCTTCTCGACGTAAGCGAAACCCTCTGATATTGCCGCGCCTATCGAGAAGAAGGCCGTGACGGAGGCGAAGATTTTCCCTCCTACAGTTACGGGTGCTTGTGCTAGGCCCTCGGCCGTTGCCAGAATGGACATGAAATAGAATGAGGTCACAGGATCCCAGCTCTCCAGCACCATCATACCAACGGTTCCGATAGCCATCACAATGGCCAGAATCACAATTGAGATGAAAGTTCTCTTCTTGAACGGAGACAGAGGATGCCGGACGATTCTAGCGATTCCTCCTTCATTCATGAGTAACCATGACCCTCGAAGGATGGCACCTTAGCTCTTTCTATTAAGAAAGCCGCGCGTTAGTAAGCATCGTAGTAGCCTTGGCCCAGGGTCCGGGTAGGCCTTCGGTTTCAATCGCTCCCAACAGTAAATTTCGGGCTTTGGTAAGTTATCGTCGGACGTTCTTGGTTGTTAACTTCATCGGATACCACGCAGACAGAAGCTGTCGCCCATGAGCAGTTTCGGTAAACTTGCACGGTTCGTGGACGAATTATTCATCACGAAATCACAATTGACAATTTGAGCTTCCATTACGACTCTCGAAGATGCTTGACTCTTTCTGTAGCTTTGGGTACGAACATGAAATCTCGCCACTCATTCTGTCCATCTTCACCCTGCACAAGATCGGCCTGCTTCATTGCCTCGACCTTCTGAAGTACCTGAAGCAAACGTCCTTTCCCCAGGATCAATGCAGTTTTTCGATCAGCCGCCAATACTAAGCGACGGTCAAAATGCCTTATCAAATACAGCCCAGGAAAGAAGGGAGAAACGAGAAAGACGACAAACAAGACGGCGCTTGCCTGCCAAGGAGGCAGCGGATAACCAAGAAAGCGGTACGTTATCCAGGAGCCAACGGCAAAAGTAAATGATGCGAAAAAAGGGAGCAAGGCGAGCGACCTCTCTACGTACCGCCTCCATCTGAACCGTTCATAGAAGATGATGGAAGAGCAGATCAGAGGCTCCCATTCCCCCGGGTCAAGCTTTCCTTTCATCATATCTCTCAAGACTAGTGTCCTGTCAAACAAAATCGGAAAGTGAGCGCTCAGCATGTGACCGAATGAACGTCCGCCATACCACCTAACTCGAATCTTTTGCGAGGTACGCACATCATGCAGAAAGTCGCGCCATAACAGCCTGTCAAGAGTAGAAGCTTTGAGGCCAAGCTTGGCGCAAAGTTGTTTTGCGACCGCCAATATGCCTTCATTCTCCGGGCTCCAGATGCGTTGGGGTTGCACGGAATTACACCTTCTTGGTTGAAAATTTATTGTTTGTTGGACAAATGTTGAGCAACAACCACTGGCAACGTCCGAAAGAATCTAGGGCCGACATTACTACTCTACCGTCTTTCCAAACAAGCTTTCATTGCCAGTAAAACGCAATTGAAGTGGGGGAAGGTGCATTTCCAAGATGTATTGGGCAACCGAACAGAATGTTGCAGACGAAAAACACAAAACGAAAACGTCGAGTGATACTTCTTCGAAATCAGGTAAGAGATTGGCTCTCTCGAGAACCAAGCCTATCGTCAAGCGTTCATCCGACGATAGTTACCACGATAACTCGTCCGACGATAACTTAACAGAACCAAATTTCGAATCCCTTATGAAACACCCCAAACAGGTTCTCTTCCGTGCCCGAGAAAATTACAACCACTCTGGAGAATGCCAGACGTCTCGCAGTTGCCAAACAGCATCTCGCTGGAAAGAGGCCCAATAAACCCGGCTCCGATGACATTCTGAGAGTGACACGAGACCTAGGTTGCCTCCAGCTCGATCCCATCAGTACGGTTGCTCCTAGTCATCTCATCGTTCTCTGGAGCAGACTCGGAAACTTCGACACAACTGACTTGGACAATTTGTTGTGGCGTGACAAGAAGCTCTTCGAATACTGGGCACACCAAGCATCAATAGTTTTGATGGAAGACTATCCTCTCTACTATTCTCTCATGCGAAGATATCCTGACGTGCTCGTACGTCCAGGATCGGTTTGGCGACAAAGAATCGACAAATGGCTGAATGCGAACACGAGGTTGAGAGATCATATTTTGAGCGAGCTTAGAAAGAAAGGCCCTCTCCTCTCTCGCCAGTTTGAGGACAAGACCAGGGTAAAGCGTAGTTTTGGCTGGAGTAGCTGGGGAGATGTCTCACGGATGATATTCCATCTTTTCTTGAGGGGAGAAGTAATGGTAGTTGGCCGTCAGGGCAAACAGAAACTCTACGGTCTCTCAGAAAATTTCCTGCCATCCTGGGTGTCAAAGAAAGAATTGTCAGCTGAAGAGGTCGAGTACATTTCAGCCCAGAGGTCAGTCCGCGCCCTCGGAATCGCAAATTCATCCGAGATAAGCTGGCACTTTTTCCGTAACCGCTATCCAAACCTGAAAGCAACCATGAAACAATTAGTGGCGGACGAAAGGATCATTCCAGTCGACATCACGGATGGATCTGTCGGGAAGGGCGAACGGTACATTCACTCGAAGGACATCGCCTTACTAAACGAGTTGGATTCAAACAAGTGGGAGCCAAGGGTCTCGTTGCTCTCCCCTTTCGACAATCTCTTCTGCGACAGAGCCAGAACCAGGCTTCTGTTTAATTTCGATTACACAATCGAGATCTACACTCCGCCAAGCAAGCGCAAGTTCGGTTACTACGTCCTCCCTATACTGTACGGCGATAAATTCATCGGGCGTTTGGATCCGCTCATGGACCGGAAAAACGGGAAACTGATCATCAAGGCAGTACACGCTGAATCACACGCGCCCAAGGACAAGGATACCTCAAGGGAAATACGAGATAGTGTGAAACAGCTGTCAGAATTTCTCGGAGCGAAAGAAG
>VBBV01000147.1:0-3268 GCA_005883695.1 Candidatus Bathyarchaeota archaeon
TGATCAGCGCTGAGGTGATGGCTTCCTTTCGAAGTATCTTTTGATCCACGGAGTTCACCATTCTTGTCTTGAAGGAATTTCGGGTCTACTGGAATGATTTAGCCTTGTGGTCGGGTGATCGAAAAACCCATCTTCTAATCGTTGAAGTCGTCTGTCTATGCGGGAGCATCCTTTGAAGGCAATCCTCTCGAGGATCATTCATGGTGGAGATGATCCTTCGCACTTCGAGCTGGCGTACGTTCACCGTGGCGCGGCGGACGATCAGATGGTCATCAAGGTCTCGGATATAGCCAGTTTGGGTAAGGGCTCGTTCCTACTGCGGGATGGCGAGACTCAGATCCCGTTTCACAGGGTCTTGTACGTTCTGGATTCCAGGAAGACCTTGTTGTGGAGGAAGAGACAAAGAGAGACAGGCTGACGGCGTGTCCTTGAAGCAGGTTAGTTTTGGCGTCCTGTCCGGACTCGTCTCTCTTGCGGCGCGAGGGTCGGTCGCTAAGACCCCCTATTTTTTGGAAACCATTTCCTGTCTGGCAGTGATAATGGGTGAGACGGGCGGTTCAGGGGGCAATCTAGGCTTTGTTGGCAGGGAAAGAGACGGGAAATCTAGAGCTGTTTCCGAACGATTTTTGACGGATTTACTAGCGGGTTCGCAGACTCGAGATCAGGGCTGATAATCGGCGATTTATCCAGGTAGCCTGGATCAGTGAGCGCTTTCTCACAAGAAGATAATGGGAGAATTGTGAAGGTTCCAATTCCTCATCTAACCTTTTTTAGTAGAATCGGAATATCCAGCGTTCTAAGCTTGCCTCGGAAAGAAACCCTCGATCTTTCCATGATAGCAGATCGCGTCTATCCGCAGACATGGTCTCTCTTCCAAGCGCTCAGAACACGGATGCGACAGTTGAAAGGCGTATCGATGAAAGTTCTCTATGAGAAACACAGCAGCGAATCCACTCCAGCATTCTTCTACGAAGGCCGTCAACTCTTCCATCTCCACCTGAGAGGAGCCGAGATGAGCGCGACCTTCCATACCGACTTCAAGTCGAGGGTCCGTCTCACTGAAAACCAAGGGATCGACTGGCGCCTGCGTGATGAGATCAGGAAACGGACCTGGGCAGGCTTTGCCTTCCAGTCCTCAAAGGATCTGGGACCCTTCATGGAACTCGTCAAGGCAAAATACCAGATCATCGGCGAAGAGGCCGGTGGCAAACCGCGAGAAGAACGACCGATCGCCTTCTAGACGTACTAGAAACACAAGCTCATGCCGGGCTCCCGGTACCGTCAATGAATAGAGTAGCTATAGCGTGCTAGGCTTTTGCCCCATCCAGACTTGAGCTCAAACCTTCTTCATCTCAAGGTCGAACTGGCTTCAATTCATCGGTCAGATGACGCCGACCGCGTTGAAGCGGTGGTCGCGATTCTTCTCTGGGACGACCCTGATAGAGGACTGCAAACTCTCCTAGTACAAAGGGCGGAAAGGGAAGGCGACCCATGGTCAGGACAGATTGGACTCCCCGGCGGCCGAGTCAAACAGAACATCGAATCGCCTCGAACCGCCCTTCGCCGGGAGGTCAAAGAGGAGGTTGGAATCAAGCTCGAAGAAGTCGGCGTTGAACTTGGAAGTCTCTCCGTGGGTCATCCCATGCGACGGATGGAAATGAGGGTTCAGCCCTGGGTCTATGGACTGAGGGCCAAGCCCAAGGTCAGCGTCGGTTCAGAAATAGCCGACTCATTCTGGGTGAATTTATCCGAGCTACCCTCTAAGATGCAAATGACCGAAATTATGATCAGAGAAGAACCGAGGAGTGTAGAGTCCTACTTGGTCGACGGAAAAGTCGTCTGGGGTTTTACATACCGGGTCTTGACTGAGCTGCTTCCGATTCTAGAAATTTCGCTCTAGGCAGGAATCTCAGGTATGACCGAGTTTATGCCTTGCATCTTGCACGCCTCGCATATTTCGAATGTCGTTGGCTCCCCGCAGGACTTGCAAGGTTGCAAATGAGATGGTGCGAGATTTGGTTCGGCGAGGGTTCGAAGTCGGAGCATCGCTCGGTACGCAGAGAAGGTCACACCTGGATGAGTCAGCTCCAGTTTGTTCAGAACAGTCCGAAGCTCATTCCTCAAAGCTTCGGTCATGTAAGGACAGGAGGCGGTCTGGAACCGTAGGCCCTCGGCATAGCCATACATTACAATCTCTCTCTCCGGAATCTCGCACAGCGGCTTCACCCTAGTTAGGAAGAGGCCTCGAGGATCCTTCAGAACAGGGCTGAATCTAACGAATCGCTCAGCATCGCCTTGGAACAAGTTCAGCATGTAGGTCTGCACAATATCATCAAGGTTGTGGGCTGTCGCAATTTTGTTTGCTCCAACCTTCTTCGCTGCGAGGTTGATGGCTTTTCTGCGAAAAACACCGCAGTAGGAACAAGCGGTCATCCTCTCCTGCTTGCTCTTCAGAAAGTCGTCTAATCCGTACCCATAAAGATCTTCGAACGAGACGATCTCATGCTCGATCCCGAGATCTTTACAATTCTTTGTCGCAAGGTCAACTGCCTCCTCTCGGTATCCTGCAATTCCCTCATCAACGGTGACCGCGGTGATACGGGTGCGGGGAAATCGCTTCCAGAGCTTGTGGAGGATCATTAGAAGCGTCAAGCTGTCTTTTCCCCCTGAAACTGCTACCGCAACATGGTCGTCGGGGCTGAACATGTCCCAGTGACTGATGGTTCGACGAACTTTCCGTTCTAACGAATCTCTAAAGCAACTCTTGCATAGAATCGATCCTTCATATTCTCTTCGAAAATAGCCGGGGTTCCGTTTGCAAATTGTACAGGATCTGGGATCCATCGGATCTATCTCGGAAATATTGTGCCGAACAAGATGTAGGAGAGAATGATGTTTGAACTCAATAGACCAAGAGAGATGACACTAGCAACGATCCGCACATTCTTGGTACTCTTCAAGCCAAGAACCCCTAACACGGTATCCAAGTAGCGATCCCCGTCAAACGGAAAAAGAGGTAACATGTTGACGAGTGCAACTCCTAGGAGAATTAGTTGCATCCAGCTGAACGCGGTGAGAAGTTGGTATGATGAGGTGACTGGGAGAAATTGGTATCTGAGAGGAACATAGTTCGCCGTTATGACTCCGAGTATTGCTCTGCTGGAGTTTGTGTCAGACTTTCCAGTCGCGAACGTTAGCGTTTGTGAAGGATTGCTTAGATGAACAGTGACGGTCGAGTTAGGCCTGAGAGTAGACAGGTATAGCCCTA
>VBBV01000147.1:3277-5984 GCA_005883695.1 Candidatus Bathyarchaeota archaeon
CTGGGTTATGATGGACCATTGGGGCATGCCATTCGCCTGTGCTGGGCTTCCATTCGTGAATCCCGTCACCAGGACACCAGTGGGTGCGGGCTGATAGAGAGCGACTAGAAGAAGAAGGACAAGTCCCCAAGTCGCGACATTGGTGAATGACCCGGCAGCAAAGACTCTCAGCTTGGTCCTCGCTTTGCGTTTCGCGAGATTCTCCTCGTCGATCTCAACGAACCCTCCAGGCAGGAAAACGGCCATGAAGACGCCTGAGGATTTTATGGGAACTTTGTCGAGTACGCTGGCTATTCCGTGGGCCATTTCGTGCGGAATTAGAAGGACTGCTATCGCTAGCAGAATGTAGGGGAAAATGTCCCAGCCGATTGTTAGACCGGGGAGTGGGATTATCAGAAGAGTCGGTCCGGCACTTGAGCTGTGTCTGAACAATCCCACGGCGTTGTTGACAAAACTGTAGATGACGAATACCAGGAGGCCGATTCCCATAGCTGCGCCGATGTCGAAGAATGCGAGCCAACCCCTCCGGAACCTGCCGCCTATCCTCTCCAGCCAGCTGTTGAACGCGACGGTTTTCAGCATCAGGTAGTAGGGTTTGGCTACGATTCCGTGCTTGTCGGCTTTCAAGAGCACTGCGAGTGCGTAGATGACGACCCAAACGGCGAGATAGAACAGTAGGGGGATGTACGGGTCGAGTATGCTCAAGAAGGTCTTCTCTCAGCTCAGGGAATTAGGCTCGGCTCATGCGGGTTTAATATTACCTTTTCAGCTTCGACCTCGGAGCGTGCGTCGTAGAGCAGGGTCTGAATCAGAACGGTTCTGAAGTACTTCATCGAACGATTCTCCGTCTCGCACAGGAATTCTAAGGTACATTCCAGTTCTTCCGACTGTGTCTCTGCGGGTCAGGACCCGTACCCGTTCGATGACTATTGCAACGCTCACTCCCAGCAATTTTGCAACTTCGCTCTCTCGACCTGCGACTGGAGACTCGAAATGGCCCTCGGGAATGGGCTCGATTAGGAGCAGTTTCTTGGTGCAGCCTGGGCTCCGAAATTTCTGGCCTAGTTGCGGGAGCGTTACTGTTCCTCCAAAGGAGTAGAACTCCAGCTCTAACGAACGGAAAGGGGTCAGCGGTACTGTGACCGATGTTGTCTGCTCAGGGTCCAAATGCAGATGAGCTTTAGGAGAATGAGATGGGGTAGCTTGGGCGATTTCTTTTGAAAAGATGGTGAAGCCAGCGTTTTCCAGGGCGGCCTCTACGAGTTGCGTGTTTACGTTGGATGGAATCAGCACGTCGACATCGCTCTTTTCATCGACGTCTCCCCTTGCCACGCTGCCGTGTGTCAGAGCGGTTTGGTTCCATCCAGCTAGAGCGTTGATGACGCGGACAGCCCTATCTCTTAGAGACTCCAATTTTGCCCAGTGGGAGATAGGATAGGTCACTTGGACCTTGTCAGAGGTTCTGCTCGGTTTTGAACCCGAGCCCCGTCTTTTCACAATGTCCCCCTGAACAGGTCTTCTCGGGCGGGTCCAGTAAGGTCGGAACTCTTTGCTCGGTCCTGGAATCGAACTCTCTTCAATCCCCGGACAATCGCCGCCGGAATGGCCTCTCTTCCTTGTCCCATGACGAGTTCAGCTGCCCCAGCTACTTCGTCGGCTAATGCTACGTTCTTGAATTTGAGTTGATACCCGAAAAGGTCTCTTTGGCCTCTGTAGTCAGCGTGAGGTTTAAGGCCCGCGATCCCAATTGTCTCCTCGACCTGTCCCAGTCTAAAAGGCCGACTATGAGTATCTGTTACTATGACTCCGATGCTCTTGCCAGTGAGGTGTCTTATTCTGCTTCTGATCTTCCTCGCGGAAGAATCTGGGTTCGTGGGAAGTAATGCATAGTTCTGGTCCCCTTTCACGTTCGACTTGTCAACGCCTGCGTTGAGACACGTCCAGCCGTGTTTCGTTGTGACTATCAAAGCCATTTTGTCAGCTCTAACAACTTTCTTGGAATCGTTGAGGACTATCTGAACGAACTCGGGTTTCCGTCCGGTTCCTCTCGCGATGACCAAGGCCTTCTTTGACGGGTGAACAGAGCCAAGGTTGGCGAGTCTGCCTTCGGCCTTGGAAACGGCCTTCTGACCTACAACTAGTACGTCTTTTTCTCGGATTCCCCATCCAACTTTGCGAGCGCTTTCAACTATCAACCGGGGCAAGTCATCGCCTGGTTTGATTAGCGGAAGTCCACTTAGGGGAAGTATCTGCACCGCGCCGGACATAACGAGCCGGCTTGTTGCCTGGGGTATACAAACTCGATTTTAGGAGAGAATTACGTTTCTTGTCCCCCGACAACGAAAGCATGTTTATATTCTGAAGTGTCCGCTTTTCTACTGTCAGGTTGACTGGCCGGAGAACGTCCGGTAGCCGTTAGTAACGACTGCTGCTTTCTCCCGTAGCAACCGAACGAACGGAAGAAACGATGAACGGAGGTGGAAGATGCTATGGGTTATGAAAGGAGAGGCTATGGCGGTGGTGGCGGTGCGAACAGATTCGGACCGAAACCGGTCGAAGAAGGCAAAGAATACGATGTCGACATTAAGGAGATCAGTCGCCGCGGTGAAGGAATCGCGCGCGTTGAAGGTCTTGTTGTCTTCGTACCGAACACCAAACCCGGAGATCACATCAAGATAAAGATCACACGGGTTTCGAACCGCTTCGC
>VBBV01000148.1 GCA_005883695.1 Candidatus Bathyarchaeota archaeon
GAACTAGGCTCATTCATCTCGCCGTCGCAGCCGCTTAACACCTGTCTGAAAAACAAGATTGGCTAGATCAAAAGCCCAGAATCCCTAGCCATTGAGCTAGTTTGGCTCGTATCGTCTAATGCGTTTAAGCTATTGAAACGCTTCCGTTTCTTGCGCTTTGCCTATGGCCTTTTGAACGGTCCAAGTTGTACCTCTAGCGATGAAAAACTCGACGGATCTCATGTTCCAGCTGATTAGAGAGTTCACTCCTTAGGCGTCAGGTCGTACATCTCGGGTGGGTTTTTTGGGAGCACGAAATGGATGAAGGCGTATCCATATTTTTCGTGAAATCTTGCGCACGAATGGCTTCACTCATGGGATGAAAATGCATTTTGATGAAGCCGTTCAGGTCTTCGGTGAACTTTGGCCTGAGAGTAGCGCCTATTCTGAAGAGGGCGATGACTTGGTTGAGCTGGTACTGTGCCAGCTTCCAGTTGAGCGCTCTCGCGGCGTAGTAGAGAACATGATACCTTTCTCCAACCTCCTTCATCAGATGGGCCATTCCGTGTTGAGCTTCCGCCAGCTGTTCGAGGCTTAGTTCTCCGTGCTTTGTCTTAATCACAATCTTGTCGTTGGACATGACGAGGAATTCCCTTCGGGATTTTCCTTATAGGCGTACGGGTCGGCCACAGAGGACAGAAGAAAAGGACATGTGGGTTGAGTTCAAGTGTCCGATCTGTGGCAGAGACCTTGATGATGATAAGTCAATGGCGAATTTCATGGTCTGTAACGAATCGTCACACGGAACCTTGAGGTTCTTCACTGGAGACGGTTGTTTCTTCACGAGCGACCAGAAAGTGGCCGAGGAACTCGTGAAGAAGGGAAAACGGGTCCACATTGTTGATTCGCAAGAGTTTTTCGCCCGTCCTGATTGAAATTACTGTGGCCCGGCTGTTCCTTAGGAACAATTAACTAGGATTCGTCCTAGTCAGCCCCTTTCGGGCCCGTAGCTCAGTCTGGATAGAGCGGCAGCCTATTCTAGGCCGAGCCCCCTATGCCTTGAGCGAGTTGAGCTGTAGGTCCGGGGTTCGAATCCCCGCGGGCCCGCCAAATGCATTCATGAATACTAGGTTTCCTGTGATTGCCTCTTGCAAATTGACTGGGCGGAAACAAGATTGAGGCGCTAAGAATCAGATGAAGGCTGAATCAGTGAAGCAGACATGGCCGGACTAACCCGATAATGCCCCGCGGAGACGTGTAACGCGGAGCGATATTGCTCGGCTAATTTGTTATCACCGCAGCCCTCGGCCTTCTTCTCTTTGAAAGAAAAGAATTCACATAAGAAAGCTCCCGAACGCATACCTTGAAATCCAGCGTTGACTTAAACAGACTCGCTCGAGATTGAAAGAAACCGCTTCGAAAGTCAAGTTCTCGGAGAAGGAGATTCAATTCCTAGAACAAAACGAACTATGCAGGTTCGCAACAGCTTCGAAAAAGGGCGAGCCGCATGTTGTACCAGTCTCCTACGTGTGGCACGACGATTCCCTGCACATCGTAACTGATTACGGGACTAGGAAGCTCAAGAATCTGAGGGAGAACCCTCACGCGGCCATTTTAGTAGACACAGCTGGGACTCAGAAACTGCTCTTGATTAGCGGGCCCGTCTCGATAATCGAGAAGGGAGAAGAATACCGGAAACTCTACAAGCTATTCTATTCCAAACTAGACTGGGTAAAGCGCGACCCTTGGAAAGAAGGAGAAGCACCCTTCGTTAGGATCAACCCCAGTTTCAAAGCGGGATGGGGACTCCGGGGCGAGAAGTAGAGACCGTTTCCTCGTCCCAATCCATCTCGATCCTAGACAATTATCGCAGTAACTGCGAATCTCAGACCTTGTTGCGAATAGACTTATGGCGACCATGAGGCGTCTAAGCGCCAGCGTGAAAATCAAAGCACTCGTGTGAACGGGTTACAAGACTCTTTAATAGCGCTGGAACGGCCAAATGCAAATTAGAGCTGAATCAGAAAAATGGCAGATTTCTGCGCTAGATGCGGTAAGACGCTGAGCCTCATCGACCCGCTGTTAGAACTCAAAGGATTGAGGTTCTGTGAAGATTGCTACCCAGACGTCAAACGCGAACATGCGGCAGCTAGCATATCCGACAAGATGGACCGCAAGAATAGGGCGGCTTTCGCTGACGATGAGAGTGACGAGAATCTTCGGGGGTCAATAATCAAGGGTAAGCAGGCCTTAGCGGCTAAGGAGAACGAGTTCAAATGGGACAACCCCTCTCTTTCCCTGATCGCTAGCGCGCTACGGATTCTCACCGACCAGACCAGGATCATAATGAAGCAGAATGAGCTCATACTTCGGGAGCTTGAGAGCCGTACGCCGGCTGTAAAGTCAAAGTAGTTCGCGTCTGTCCTTTCTTCCCGGTAAGAGTGGTCCCGGGGACCGGAGTCTCATAGAGGCTTTTTGTCCTCTTTTTGAATTCGCCGAACCGGTTTTCCTGGTTCTCCGGCGACACTCCGGTGTCTACTGTTAGCCTGGTAAGGCTGACGTGGCTGCGCACTGGGCGCACACCTACAGCGTCTTCGTCGCCCACTATTCCAGGGGGCGGCTCGGAAGCTCTTCCAGGCTGAGCTACCCCGGGACACGACCAAGACGCGACCCTAGGCGTCTAGTTAAGATTTCTCGGGATCAGACTGTTGATTTTCTCTTATCCAGCGGGCTAGGTCTCGCAGGCCTATGTTAGAGGTTACGTCTATTACTGGAACTTCGATGTTTCCGACGCGGACGAAGTTGTTGTATTTTGCCATTGGTGCGTGAGATATGTTGGAGGCGTAGATTCTGCCTTTGACGTATTCTTCGGGGAGGGCTTCTGGCTCGACGAAGTCTGCGAGGAAGACGACGCCTTCGGCCCAGTAGAGGGCCAATGGCTGGCCGGACACGTTCATGACGAAGGCGACCATGGACGCGAGGTTGACCTGGCTGGTGAAGCTGGTGAGGCCGGTGACGACGATTTCCTGGGGTGGCGCGTGGATTATGGAGACCAAGGTGCTGCTCCGGTGGGAGGGGTCGCCTGTGTTAAGCCTTGGCCGAGG
>VBBV01000149.1 GCA_005883695.1 Candidatus Bathyarchaeota archaeon
GGACCTACGTTACCTTCTCGTATATCATCCTGCCTCAGCTCTCAGGCAGCCATAGCAGCAATAACAATAACAACAATAACAACAATAGTTGCACTAGCAACTGTGGAAGCGGCGGGGGCGGTACCTGTGGAACAGGTTGTCTACAGGGGGTCATTACTGGCAATAGCAGCCCGAACTCGCCATACGTCAAATTAGACCAGATCAACGCTACGAGTTCAACTAATCTCTCGTTCACCATCGAAGCGGTAGGATCTAACTCGCTTACCGGTAACTCCATCACGGTGACCGACACCACTACGAGTGCCTCCACGACAGAAAATTGTCCATCCGGACAGTCATGTACCATCTCGAACACTCCAAACGGAAATACGCTATCTGCCACAGGCAGCTTAACGTTCAAGACAGGTGATACCTATACCATGCAGTTCTCGGATAGCGGCAACCCGTCAACCTACAACTTCCACTTCTAAACCCCTATCTCGTCCACACTTTTTCTATATCGCGTACAATCGTTCAGGAAACATCTGAGTAGAGAAATAGAACTCCGGACCCATTCGTCGTCCGGTTTAAGAAGCCTCAGTGCTCCCCTCAGAGACGTCAGTTATGAAAGTCCTCGTTGTGGGATGCGGCAAAGTAGGCTCAGAGATCGCCCGGGACCTAGCTGGTTCAGATGAAGTTGACTCCGTAGTTGCGATGGATGCCAGTTCTCAGAACTTGAAGCTCTTGAGAAAACGGGTCCCAAAGAAGCTCCGCACTGTCAAACTAAGCATATCACAAAAATCACCCTTTCACGCTCTTCTGCGAAAAGTCGATCTTGTGTGCGGTGCTTTGCCGGGCCGTCTTGGATTTGATCTCATGAGTGAGACGGTCAAGGTTGGCAGAGACACTGTGGATATCTCCTATACTCCGCGTGACGCCTTCCTGCTCCAACGTAAGTCGAAGGAGGTTGGTTGTCGGGTTGTTCCTCAGTGTGGTGTGGCGCCGGGTTTCACGAACATGTGTGTTGGTGATGCTTCGAGGAGGCTGGATCAGATGAAATCTGTGGAGATCTTTGTTGGAGGTCTTCCGGAGAAGCCTGAACCTCCCCTGAATTATCGGATTGTGTTTTCCCTTGAGGATGTTGTAAACGAGTACTCTCGGCCTGTACAGGTTATCGAGGAGGGTAAGCGGAAGAAGGTTGACGCGTTGTCCGGGCGTGGTCATATAAGCTTCCCTGGAGTTGGAAGAGTGGAATATTTTCTCACTGACGGCCTCGGCTCTCTTCCAAGGAGTTTTCCCAGAACCCGAGAGATGCACGAGTTCACGCTCAGGTATCCGGGTCATGCTGATATGATGCAGACGCTTCGGATCCTGGGCTTCTTTGAACGAAATCCGGTTAAGATTGGCGGTGTTGAGGTGGAGCCTCGGCAGCTGTCGATAGAGCTGCTTCGAGGGGCAATGTCACTTGGGTCTCCTGAGGACTTTCTGGCCCTGAGGGTTGAAGTGAAGGGCCTTTCCCGCGGGAAGAAAATTAGTCTCCGATATCAGCTTCTCGACCACTACAACCGACGGTCAGGGGTTTCGGCAATGGCCCGGACCACAGCCTACCCCTGCACCTCTGTCGCTCTGCTCATGGGACGCGAAGAGATCGAAGACAGGGGTATTGTCACTCCGGAGAAGATCGCTCAAGACGAGAGGCTCTTCCGGTATGTTCTGGGTCGGCTGGCCGAGCGTGGCGTAAAAATGAAGATGACCGCGCTTGCACAAGAAAAGACTTGACCTAAAGACTGGAAGGGTGGGGGCTTAAGCGTGAAACCGAGACAACTCTCTATCCTCTATGTTCTGATTCCGGTACTCTCGATATTGACCACGTTGACCACGGGTTTCTGGGGACTCAGGGGAGATGGCGGCGCAGAATACGGCTTCCCACTTCCTTGGAAGATTGTAGAATTTCTCCCAGTCTGCAATATGTGTCCACTACCTACGAGCTACAACTGGAGCTTCTTCATCCTCGATGCAGCGTTCTACGCGGCCATCGGATACGGAATCGTTTTCCTCTACACGAGGCTTGCGTGGAAACAACAGGATCAGCTCGTGGACGGGGACAAGACAACTAAACGGTAAGGTCTAGGAGCTGACGGGGTATAGTTTAGTTTCAGTGTACATTTCCGTCCAATCTCTTCTTTTCATCTCTCATCAATCGATAACTTTTGGCCATGTGCAAACTTGCTGACTTATGGCTGATGGACCTCCGCGAGCCGATCACAGCACTACCAAAAGCGAAACCCCGGAAATGGAGAAGGAGGTCGCTATCCTCAAAGAAGGTACGGACTTCGCCCCAGCATAAACTGGGGGCCGGGTCAGAATGAAAATGGCCGGGCTGAGCTATTGATTGTTGTTCTGGGTTACTGTTTCGCTCCGCAGAAGGGACACTGCGTTGCGTTCTCGTCCATTAGCTTGCTGCAGGAGTTGCACCTGACCTTCACGACCTCGCGGGCGATGACTTGGGGAGATACTATTGTGCCGGCGATCGTTGTTCCCGGGATCGCGGTGAGAGGTGTCTGATAACGGACCAGGTTCTCGCGGATTATTCCGTAGGCTTTTTCGGCGTCAACGTTGGGCAGCTCGGTCAGGGCGAGCGGGTCGCCCCCGAATCGAAGGATGCACTTTACGGTCGAGCGAAGTATTCCCTTGTCGAGGACCACGTTCGCGATGTCGGTGTAGGAGAAATCAGTGTAATCTTTCTTTAAGCCTAGGTCGCGAGGGTGACGAAGGATGATCCGCTCGTTCGTCAAGAGGACCGAGTCCACATTGATCTTGGGATGGTATATCTTCTGCCTGATGTAGAGCTCAACCTGTTCGTTCGGTCCGAGAAGCTGGATAACGTCTGTAGGGGTTTGGCTCACAAGATTAACCTCGCTAGTGTCTCGAGGGTGATTGCTGGAAAAGCTTTGCCATCATGATGGTCGGCCGGGATTTAGGTGAGGTTGTAGC
>VBBV01000172.1 GCA_005883695.1 Candidatus Bathyarchaeota archaeon
CATAGCAGTTACCGCCAATCCTGAAAGTCCACTCGCGAAAGAATGTGACCAGACTCTTCAGCTAAAGTATCGAACGGCTGGAGTTCTGACCTCTGGTACAGTCAGTTTTACGACAAACTTGCTCGCATGCGCCTTGCTGCTCGGGAGTCTGCCAAGAACTGTCCAGATTAAGAGCGCTCTTACCGATGCCGCCCGCTGGGCAACGACCCTAAAACAGGTTTCGGAAAGATCGTTTCTCTTCACAGGATCGGGAGTAAACTATGCACTCTCCCTCTACGGAGCGGCAAAAATCAACGAGGTCTTGGGGGCCAAAGCAGCGGCGGCATACCCTGAACAACTTGGGCATGCAATGTTGTTCACAATAGACAAGAAGCGCGACGTCGTTGTGTGCATTTCGTCGGGACGAGACAAGGCGATGAATACGCACGAAATGCTCCTCAAGAGTGGCTTCCGAAGCTCAATTCTGGTGATTCCAGAAAGTCACGTGGTCAATCGAAGTTTGAGGATCGCAATCTATCTTCAACGACTCGCACTCGCTATGGCGAAAAAAAGACGAATGACAGAATGCGCATTCCTTGCAGACAAGAAGAGACTCGCTCTCAGCAATCGACTGATCTATTAGATCCGAACGGATTGACGTCGAGTGAGCAGCCACGAAGTAAAAACAATTAGAACGTAATAATCATAGTACAAACCTGTCGCTGCGCCTACGGGTTTGCCTGTAAACACGTAGGTCTGGCTCTTCAGGGAAGCTTGTTGAGTCCATGTTGTGCAAAGTGTCTGTCAAATGCAAAAGCGTTTTTGATGGCGTGCTTCTCCATCAGGGCGAAAGAAGTGCAGTCGGTAAAGCTGTAGGTTTTGTCCCTGTGGGTTTTGAAAATTCTCCATGCGTTTGCTTCATCCTCGACATCGACCCATAGAACCCTGATTGCGGAAGACGCTTCTATGTCCTCGCGCAGCGAGATGGCGGTCTGGGACCCGCATCTATCCTTCAGCAGGGTTAGGGTTTCGTCTATCACGTAGTTAGACGTGTATAGTGCCCTGAATGGTGTCTTGCTCTTTCTAACTCCCTCTCTGAAGTCGAGGGCGCTAAGATGGTTCTCGTCGTCTTTATCCTCTAAGGCAACTAGTGCGCTGGTGTCGAGGAAGAGTCTCGTCTTCTCTTTCTCCCATAGAGATACTCGTCATGTCTCTTTGATAGATCTCCCAAGCCACTTCTTCCAGTGGGCTTACGGTTAAGGAAGGAATCTTTTGGGTCCACTTTCACTCCCTCTTTCACCATTCTGTTCACCGCGAGACGCAGTCCTTCGCGAATACTTAGTCTCTGCTTGTGGAGAAGCTCTGTAAAGAGCATGTACTCGTCCTCTTCCAAGTCAGTCTGGACGACCTTTGCCATGATACTTGACCCTGCATGAACGGGGAAAAGTCATTCAAAAAGCTTTTGCATTCACCAGCCACACCGATAAGGAACGCTGCCTGCTCCGCGAAAAACGTCTGGCTGAAAGGTTTGCCAGTGAACTTAGGTCTCGCTCATGGTTGAGTTGTTGTCCTAATTCAATGTGTCAACTGAAGATGATGGTACACGTCGAGAAGATCGTCTGTCTCCATGTGATATGACGCGGAGGTCTTAACCTTCTCAGTCTTCGCGTTCAAGGCAACAGAATGGCGTACAACGCGGAAGACCGGAATATCGTTGACCCAATCACCCACGTGCACGCACCTTGATAGTGGGACGGAGAGCCACGCGCAGTATTTTCGCAGCCCCAGTTTCTTGTCGGGTAGCGGTTCAATTTCGCTAGTAACGATTCCATCTTTGATGCCGACCTTGGATCCAACGTAGCCCTCGAACCCGAATCTCTCAATCAAGTACGCGCATAGGAAATCTGGGTTATCCGTCAATAGAACAACTCGAATCCTATGACCTTGCAGTTTCTCTACCGTTTCCCTGACGTTCTTGATGACCTCGACCTTCGAGACCTCTCGAAGAATATCTGCCAGTTTCATTCCCTGGAGAAGCTTATACTGGGACACCAGGCACTCTCTGACCGTGATTCTTCGATGATGATACATTTCGTCGAGAGAGTCCCATTTCTCTCCGATTCCTAGAGATCGAACTGCTTGAGTAAGAGCTGCTTTGCGAAAGATGGTACCATCGACATCGAACGATACCATTGAGAAAGATGACAGGGGCAGGATCTTCACTCTTCGTTGACTAATCTTGCTGGAGCGTTTGAACCCTTCGAGGTCAGGTGTATTCGAGGGTCTTGAACTCTTTCCGCAGCCTAGTCGCGGCTCTGCGTACGCTGCTCGGTTCTTCGCCCTTGTAGATTCTAATGATCAGTTCTGCAACCCTTTCCATATCTCGCGTTTTCATTCCCCGTCGAGTAGACTCGTTCGTCCCGAGCCGGATTCCATGATCCACTATCATGTTTGCTTCCTCCAGTTTTTCCGAAAACCTGTTCACGTTCTCTTCGCCATGAATGTCGAGGAAGACCTGGTGCGACTCTGTGAATCCATAGTCTGCGCATTTGACAGGTAGACCTCCTTCGTGAAGCGCCTTGGCCAAGGCTTTCGCGTTAGCAATTACTTGAGGCGCATATTTCGTTCCTCGCCTGCGAACCTCGTCCAACGCCCATGTTAGAGCCGCGATCCTATTCCAGTGGGCGTTATCGACTAAGCCCGGGAACTGTTGGTCCTTGACGCGCGTCTTCAGCGAAGCGGTTCCGAGGATTATTCCTCCTTGAGGCCCGAAGAAACTCTTGTGAGTGGAGCCAAGCATCAGATCCGCGCCCTCGTTTAGCGGACGCTGGAACTCGCCGCCGCCTATCAGGCCCAAGACATGGGACGCGTCGAAGGCGACTTGAGACTCGGCTGCTCGGCAAGCCTCGGACAATTCCTGGACCGGGTGACGGAAGAGGAAATAGGACTGGCCAAATACTACGAGAGAGGGCTTCTCCT
>VBBV01000173.1 GCA_005883695.1 Candidatus Bathyarchaeota archaeon
AAAGTACGGCTTACTACCCGAGGCTGGGCATAATGAAGTAGAATCATGGTTCACCCCGCATGTTCCATTGGCACCGATTTTCATTCGGGATTATTCGGAATCTGAGTTTGAACGGACTATATTGCAGTCTTTCAGATCGACGATAACTAAGGCGAGCCGAATTGCGCCGGCACAAGTGCGTTTGAACGCGCGCACCCGTCTAGGCGGGTTGTTACTGCCAGTTCTTTACTTGGATTTCGTCTCAGTGTATCTTGCTTTTCTGAAAAGCCTCGATCCTACCGATACTCCTTGGATTCGGCTTTACAGAAAAGAATAGGCAGCCCCCTTCCTACTACAACGCACTAAGGATCGGCGCTTGGGGTTTGGGGCCTCGCAGTCGGCTAGCCTTTCGCGACTCCTATTGGAGTCATGCGTACAACCTTCTGGCCGATTCCCAGTTGATGACTGACCTCGACCACTCGATCGACATCCTTGTATGCGCCAGGAGCCTCCTCGGCCAACACCTCCATGCTGGCAGCTCGGATAACGATGCCCTGACTTTCCAGACTTTTCTTGAGGTCTCCTCCAAACCACTTGCGTTTAGCACCGGATCGGCTCATGAATCGGCCTGCTCCGTGTGCAGTTGTTCCGAAGCTTAGTTCCATTGCTCTGGGAGTTCCAATTAGGACCCAGCTGCTCGTACCCATGCTTCCAGGAATCAGAACGGGCTGCCCCACGTCGCGGTATTCCGCTGGAACATCGTGGTGCCCTGGTGGAAAGGAACGGGTTGCACCTTTCCGGTGAACAGTCACCTTCCTTGTTTCCCCGTCAATAATGTGGGATTCAACTTTTGCTACATTGTGGGCGACGTCGTAGACGATCTTCATGTCGAGTTTATCGGCTGGGCGTTGAAAGACTTTTGCGAATGCTTCTCTTGCCCAGTGGGTTATCATTTGACGGTTGACAAAGGCGAAGTTGCAGGCGGCCGACATTGCAGGGATGTAGTCCTCAGCCTCCGGACTTTTGCTCGGACAAGCTGCCAGTTCCCGGTCAGGGAGCTTGATGTTGTACTTGTTGATCGCGCGCTCCATTACTCGCAGATAGTCACTGCACGTCTGGTGACCGTACCCTCTGCTCCCGGTGTGGATCAAAACTAGAATCTGACCCTCCTTATGGATGCCGAGGCGTTCTGCGACGCGCTTATCGAAGATCTTGTCCGCTCGCTCGATCTCGATGAAATGGTTTCCGCTGCCTAGGCTGCCAAGTTGCGGAGCCCCACGGGACTTCGCACTGTTCGAAACCTTGGAAGGGTCAGCAGCTTCCATGCATCCCTCTTCCTCAATCGTCTTCGGGTCTTCTGGCCAAGCATAGCCATGGTCAACTGCCCAGTCCAGCCCATCAGTAACGGCGCGATCCAGTTCTGTGATGCTGAGTTTGACTTGGCCTCGGCTTCCCAGTCCGGAAGGTATGAAGTTGAAAATGGTGTCGACGAGCTTCGGGAGAACAGGGCGCACTTCCTCCTCGGTCAGGTTCGTCCGGATCAGTCTGACTCCGCAGTTTATGTCGTAGCCCACTCCGCCGGGGCTGATCAAGCCTTCGTCGTAATCAGTGGCAGCCACGCCGCCTATCGGAAAGCCGTACCCTTCGTGTCCATCTGGCATGGTGATTGCGTACTTGCAAATCCCGTCGAGGTGCGCGACGTTTACGCACTGTTGGATTGTGCGATCGGTTCTCATCTTGGAGAGAAGGTCTTCGTCGGCGTAGATTCTCGCCGGGACTTTCATTCCCGACTGGAAGTCTCTTGGGACTTCCCATATGTTAGGCTCAATTTGAGTTAGAGGAATCTGGGTGCTTGAACGGTTGACAAGACCGGACCCTTGGTGGCTCATTGTGTTTCTTCGCTCGTGGTGCATCCTGAATAGCTACCTATAAGCATGGCTGGCACAACAAAAAGAGCAGGGCAACGTGAGCACTGTGGAAACTCGTGCATCGCTCACATACGATATGTTAAGCTACAAGTCCAGTAGAAATCTGACCGTCACCTTTCCCGGGTACTTTTCTATTTCCATCAAGTGATATGTTATTCCTTTGACCTCGATTTTCCCGCTATGTCTTGTGTGATCGTAAGGCTCTCCACTTGCCCTACCCTTGAGCCTAAATTCGCCTCGAGCTGGGATGATAGAGGTTACGGTAAAGTTTCCGAGGGCGAGCTGCTTGACTTCAAACAGAAGTAAGAGCTCTTCAAGATAATTGTAGAGGAGTTCTTTTTCGTCATGACCAGCAGTTTCGATTTCCTCGCTGGTCTTTGGGTGTACGCTCTTGGTGTCCAACATTGTCTCGAATAAGGCTAGACCTGCCTGAGAGAAGGCCTCCTCAAGAGTATCCCCCCAAGCTTCCACGAGGGCATCTGTTACATGTTCGAGAAAACTGTATCCTCCAGAGATTCCCAAGGATTTTTCGACTCGGTCTTTTCGGTGTTCTTTTTAGAACTGCTTATTAGGTGACTTCCTTTGCGTCTGATTCGACCTGAAGGCGGGCTGACGCGCCGGGATAATGCAAGCGTCGAGTTGGTTTCTTGCATCCCGTTGGCCGAGTGGATTAACCCGCTGATGTGGGTCTAAAGGCGCAGATCTTCCAGAGATGTGAGAGCGTAGGCCTTGAGAGCCTGTGGCCCGTTAGGGCCGCGTGGGTTCGAATCCCACTCCCGGCGCCAAATAATACCGTTAGGCCGCCGTATTAGCGACGGCTGGCTGGGGACAAGAGGCGATATGAACACTGTACTTGTCCAGTCTTACGTGGTCGTGACATCTAGGGCATTCTAGGGTCTTCATTTCGGTTCGAACGTTCCTGCCCTTCCAATTTCCTCCTCGCATTTGTTATTCTTACACCTCTATTTTGTCATTGTACTGGCTTGCTGGCCCTTGTTGGAGCCTGCATTGTCCAGCCTACATGAACTGGTCGCTGGACCCGATATAAGGACTCTTTCACCGAGGGTATGATCTAGCAGTGATATTGAATCTCCACATTCTCGACGTTCGGGGTAAGGGAATTGTGTTATCGATAGTATTCGGGGGCCCGCTTGGCTACGAAAGCACTGGACCCTTCTCGAAAGTCCTTGCTAGTGATCGTTCTAAGGAGTTCCCTGTAAGCCGTCTTTAGTTTTGTCTTTGGGAGATCTGTCTTCCTA
>VBBV01000174.1:0-3204 GCA_005883695.1 Candidatus Bathyarchaeota archaeon
AGAGAGGTGACTTGTAACCCGAGCTGCTGGTTTGACCCCTCAAAGACGAGCTTGAACTCAATTGCCCTGAAGGGGATTCTCACTAGGGTGCCCAGAGGTGACGATGTTCTCAGGTTCAGCCCGAGGTCTGCAGGAATGCGGGCCGTTCGGCAACGCTTGATAATCAATCTGGCCCCCTCAGCCGCTTGAGAAACAGATCAGAAGGAAGCTTTCCGAGCCTAACGCCGTTGATGTTCCCTGACAACATGTAAAAAGTTCTTGAATAAATCTACGCCTTTTGTCGTGTGGGAAACCTCCGGGTGGAACT
This sequence comes from Candidatus Bathyarchaeota archaeon, assembly GCA_005883695.1. The sequence continues at coordinate 308 of VBBV01000174.1, forward strand.
GGACACCAAAGACATCTCTGTGTTCGTGTCTCATAGCTTCAACGGAGCAGCTGCTTGACTTTGCAATGACCCGAAAGCCCTCTGGAGGTTTCACGACCTCATCGTTGTGAGACTCCCAAGCAGTAAAGCTTGGTCCTAACCCCTCAAGAATTTGTCCTTCGTCAATGACAGAAATTTCCACGGGGCCAAACTCTGGCTTGCGAGCGGCTTCAGTGGCTCCTCCAAAGGCAGTTGCAAGCAACTGATGTGTGACGCAGATACAGAGCATGGGCAGTTTGACCTGTCGGATTAATCGGGCCGCATCAGCCAACTCACCGGTTAGGTGATCAGGAGATCTTACGCTCTGCGGACCGCCCCCCATTACCAGCGCGTCTGGGTTCATTGACTCAAGCTGTTCGAGAGAAACCGATGGTGGTAGTAGTTTGGATTCTACTCCTAGCTCCTTGAGATTTCGAACAATCAGGTGATTGTACTGGCCTTTGACGTATACGACGGGGATTTTGGTCATTACTATTCGAACTCGACGGTCCCAGGAGGTTTCGGTGTGATGTCGTAGTAGACCCGGCTCACGTTATCCTCTTTCAGGACCTGTTGGCCGATGTCCTTGAGGATTTTCCACGGCACGGGTGACACTGCGGCGGTCATGAAATCCCTAGTTGAAACCGCTCTTACGAGAGTCGATAAGGGTCCTCCGCCTCTTCGTTCCTTGACGAGCAATGCGACTCTAGTAATATCCGGGAACTTTTCCACGATTCCAGTTTGGAGCTGGCGAAGCCTATCATGGAGCCAGCCATAGGTCTCGCGGGATTCCTCGGAGAGTTTAACCCCCGCAAGCAGCCCATAGCATCTCTGGTCTCCCTTCACCCCTGTCACCCTGTCTTCAAAGACCTCCACATGGACCTCGGACTTTAGAAGCCCAAGTGCCTCACTGGCAGCTTCCGAGATTGTCTTGAGCGAAGGGTCTTTGGCGAGTCTGTTCTCTATTACCGCTGCAAAGTACTGCTCGTAGTTGAAAGGCGCTAGGCTTGTCTCGACTATCCTTGTCGCTTCTTTGAGCACACGGATCTTTTCCTTGGTCACAGTACCGATGCACCGAACAAGAAGCCCCGGTCCGGGGAACGGTTGTCGCTCTGACAATTCACTTGGAAGGTTGAGATGACGTCCGAGCATTCGCACCTGATCCTTGTAGAGCTCTGCTAGAGGCTCGATAATCTTGAACCCATAGGTTGAAGCGGGATCAATTCCTACCTGCTCTAGAATATTGTGCTGAGTCTTGATACCACCCTGTGTCTCAATCCAGTCAGGCGCAATCGTTCCTTGAAGGATGTACTCACAGCCTTCTTTCTGCGCTTCTTCCTTTAGCACCTGGTAGAATGTCTCTCTGAACTTCTTCCGTTTTTCCTCCGCTGTTTTCTCGTCCTTGACAGAGGCGAGGAATCGACCGCTGGCGTGGACTAGGCGCACTTTCAGTAAGGTTGGAGATATGGCCAGCCTTTCTTTGACCCGTTCAGGCTCGCCAGCTCGGAGAAAACCCGTGTCTATCATGATGGGCAGCAGACGATCGCCGAGGGCTTCTCTCGCAACTAGGGTTGCGACAGTGCTATCAACGCCTCCAGACACGGCTGAGATGACTTTCTTGTCTTGGACGAGTTCGCGGAGCCTTGCGGTCTCTTCGGACAAGAAGCTTGAGGGGTGGAATCCCTGTACCGCCACCGACAACCGTTTGCCCATCTTAGACAGACCCGACCGCGTCAATTTATTCCTTCTTTCGCAGTTCTGTGTTTCCTAAGCCCAGACTCGACCACAACTTGTATCTCGCGTGGAGTGAAGCGTGCTGGTGCTCGACGCCCCCAAGCGAACGTACCTGCTCTCTATGGCTGAGACTGGCTTTCCCAATTCCGAGGTTGAGCGAATGAAAAGCTCAGAATATCCGTTAAATGACTAGGAGCGCAAATCCTTCAGGGAATCGCCCATTATCAGCCCTGATCTCGAATCCAGGAACCCCCAAGCAACTCTCCCGAAATTCGTTCGGAATTGTCGTCTTCTTTCCATTGTCATCCAAGCCAGAATTATCCCCGAATCCGGCGTCTCGCCCTAAATCAGTACCAGATAGAAGATGGTTTTTGGAAAATAGGGGGTCTTAGCGGCCGACTCTCGCGCCGCATGAGAGCACTCTCCGGACTGGCCACCGAAACTAACACGATTCGCTTGGCATATGTGGTTAACGGCAAAGTTGCTGAGCGACAAGGATCAAGGAAGGATCTAGGCTTTTGAGATTAGGATCTCGGCGATCTTGCTGAAGGCGCTGAACGAGTCAGCCTCCACAACAGTGAATTTCTGGCCGGATAGACCGCGAGCACCTCTGCCATAGGCGATGATCCGTAGCTTCCCGCCAGTGTCCTGAATGTGGGTGTTCGCGTCCACAAGCCTTCTCGCCGCCATCTCCGTTAAGAGCGGCACAGCGAGGATATCTGGTCGATACTGAGTGACTTTCCCCGCGACCTGTTCCGGTGAGAGATCTGTTCCCCCGTCAATGGCTGTGAATCCTCCAATTTCGAGCATTGTCAGGAGAAGTGTCTTGTCGAAGCTGTGAGGATCTTCCAGCAGAGAGCCAACCATGACACGTCCCTTGATCTTCCGCTGGTCAATCTTTATCCTAGGTCTCACAGCCGCCAGTGCCTTCTCCGCTGCGTCTTCGCATTTCTCAACCTCCGCAATTGAATATCGTTCTACTTCGTGAAGATCCGAGACGATGTTCATCGCATCCGCAATCGTATCGACAACATCGTTCGCCCTCACGCTCTTCGCAACGATCTCCACCGCAACACTCGCAGCATTCTCATGATCCCCTTTCAGGATCAAGTCGGTAAGCTGTTTCGACCCATCGTCAGGTATCT
>VBBV01000174.1:3221-5813 GCA_005883695.1 Candidatus Bathyarchaeota archaeon
GCTTTCCTTCCTTGACCATCTGTTCCAAGAGAGGTGTTGGTGTAAACGTTTCGCCGAATTCTGTTTCTAGAACCTTCAAAGTGGATAACACCACATCGATTCCGATAAAGTCCGCGAGCTGCAAGGGCCCCATCGGATGATTCGTTCCCAACAGAAACGCCTTATCAATATCATCACGTGTAGCCACCTTCTCCTCCAGAAGCTTCACGCTTTCATTAATGAACGGCATCAGAGCCCTATTCACGATGAACCCCGTCTTGTCAGCGGACTGGACCACAGTCTTCCCTAAGGTCTCTACGAAAGACGTGGCCGTCTTGACTGCGTCTGGAGACGTGCGTTCTCCCTCGATTAGCTCCACAAGCTTCATCGTTGGAACAGGGTTGAAAAAGTGCAATCCCAGGACCCTGTCCGGCCGTTTTGTCGCAGAGGCAATCCTGCTGATACTTATCGACGAAGTGTTCGAGGCCAGAATCGTATTCTTGGGACAGACCTTGTCCAGGGTAGCGAAGACCTTTTCCTTGATACCAGGATCCTCAAAGACCGCTTCCACCACCAAGTCAGCGTTGCTACAGGCCTTCGCAAAGTCCCCACTCCCCCTCACCTTAGCGTGGATCTGAGATGCCTGATCCTTGTTAATGTGCCCGCGACTAAGGTTCCTCTGGACGTAGTCGTCAACGCGATGCATTCCCTGGTCCAAGAGCTTCTGGTCCTGCTCGATAACCGTCACACTGTGTCCCGAAGCCGCAGAAGAGTAAGCTATACCGGAACCCATTGTGCCCGCGCCAACGACCACGATGTTCATGAGTCTCTTGACCGATGCTACTTGGATTGGCTCATAGGGTTTTCCACAAGAGAAAGACAAGAAGATATGAACGGAAGATTCTCGTCGTAAGGGGTAACACCGCTCAGAAAGCTTGGAAGCTTCTCAACCGAGACGAGTACCACCCCTTCAGACGATTGAACAGGCGGCTCTGACAGTGTCAAGATTAGAGGAAGTGCTTGCCGTTCTTTGCCTCCTTGAATCATTTTTTCCACCGGTCTAGCAAGGAGGTGCAGGGTCGCGGTTCGTTGGTGCTCTGCTGCGAGCTTGAATCTTGAGAAATAGCCAGGAGTATTCCAGTGTTTGCAGTCGACGGTAAGGACCAAGTCGCCTCGGAACCCGACAACGTCTATCTGCCAAGCGCGACCACCTCCCTTCACTCTCACATTCTTCTCGGTCTGAAACCCAGCCTCCCCGAGACATTCTCCGGCAAATTTCTCGAACTCCTGCCACGTGAGAGCGCGAGCAGAATCCGTTAACCGTCCAGCCCGAGCGATATCCAGAGCGAGTCTAATCCGAAATCCTGGACTTAGAGAAATCCAATTATCGTCCAGCTCACGAAGAGCATTCGTGAGGATCTTCCTTGCGAAGGACTCAGAGGCCCTCGCACTCAAGGCGATATCCGCTATCTGAACTCTATCCCTATCCTTGCTCAGCCTCAGCGTCTCGATCAAGACGTTGACGGTCGCTTCTCTCATAGGAGGAGGCATTTGCGATTTTTCTAGAAGGGAGAGAACGCGAAAGTAAGCACTAACATGACAAGAGCGAGGACATAGAGTAGTTTCCTAGAGTTGCTGACGGGACTGATGTCATCCAACGGCTCAACCCCCGCGAACCCTCGACGAGAAAAGAACATGAACGCTAGGATCAGAATCCCGAAAGTCCAATAACCAGAGACAAAGAGTAACAAGAGTCCAACAACACTCGCAACCCGATGACCATTAGCACCGAACACCGCTCGAGAGATATGGCCGCCGTCAAGCTGCCAAGCAGGAACTATATTGAGGAATGTCAAAAGCGCACCTATCTGAGCTGCAAAGAAAAGCTGACCGTCCAAGAAAACCCCAGGCCTTACCGAACTCGTAAGCCCGGAAATGATTATCAGAATGAGGGGTTGACTCGGCCATATACTAAAGTCAATGTTGGAGAGACATCCCGAGACTCCGAGCTGAGCCCCACACGTCGAACTCCACTGGGTCAATTGGGTTGCTTGGCTGGCACTAGGGAGAAATCCAATTAGCACGCTCAGGGCCGCAACGGCCATGGTCACAACGAACCCGACCACCGGCCCGCTTAAACCAAGATCGAACAGCTGATCCCGGTTCGCTGGAGGAGACTTGAGAGAGATTAGCGCACCAAAGGTACCGATCGGAGGAGGACCCGGAACGAAATAAGGAAGAGTCGCATCCATCTTGTGATGTCGAGCCGCAGCCTTGTGCCCAAACTCGTGAAGCCCTATTATCGAGAGAAGACCCCCAGCGAACAGCCCCGCCTTAAGGTACGGATTCGCCGTAGGATCAACAATCGCGATAAGCTGTTGTTGCAGGACTTGACTACCGAACAGACCCGTGGTCCAAAGGTAGTATCCAGCGATGAAGACTGTGATAACAGTCGCGAGGAAGAGCCCCAGGTTGATAATCTTGCGAGACGGCTTAACTTGGGGTTTCTGGAAGACTTTGATTGTTAAGCTATCCGTAGTTCCTCGAATAGCCGCAATTAGGCCTTGTTGACGGAGCTGGTCCAGTAGTCTCTGGAATTTCTGTTTGGCCGGT
>VBBV01000061.1 GCA_005883695.1 Candidatus Bathyarchaeota archaeon
CGTGCGCAGGACGGTGGTGCCGTAACCTCTCTCCTCTTGTATGCGCTTGATCGAAAGATCATCGATTATGCGGTGAACTCTGGTCTCACCTCGGGGAAGCCCTGGAGGCCTGAGCCGCAGATCGCGCGTACGAAAGAGGACCTGTTGAACCATGCCGGATCCCGGTACACGCCAGGAGGCCAGGTGGGGGGACTCGCTGAGGTAGCGATCCCTAACAGGTCAGTTGTTAACTTCCAGGAAGAGCGTATCGCTCTTGTTGGCTTGCCGTGCGAGCTTCAGGGAAGCTGGCGGATGGGCACTCACTGGATCGCCGCACCGAAACTTGCGAGAAATCTTGTCTTCACAGTCGGCCTCTTCTGTTCCAAGGTGTTTGACTATCAGAAAATGATGGTCGACTATGTCCAGGGCAAGAGGGGAATAGACCTCAACAACGTTACCAAGGTCAACATCAAGAGAAATAGGTTGCTCGTGTACGTGGGCGACAAGCTGGCTATCGACGAGCCTGTTGAGGCTGTGGCCGCTGCCGCACGCGAGGAATGCAATGTCTGCGTCGACTACTCGGCTGAACTAGCTGATATTGCGGTGGGCGCCATTGGATCGTCTCCCGGCTGGAGCACGGTAATTACCAGGAGCCCTAGAGGAGATGAGATACTGAAGGGCGCGGTTGAGTCAGGATACTTGGACATGAAACCGCTGGATCCAGTTGGCAAAGGGATAAAGTTCCTCGAGAAACTGTGCGAGAAGAAACGGTTGAGGGACCCCTCCGCCTATCTGCGCCATGAGACAGCGTTCCCGAAACCGGAGCCAACTTTGATGCCGCTCGAGATCCCGCACTAGAAACTCGACGATCCTCAACTGTCGTGGGGAATCTGTCTAGTCTGAGCTATTTTTTCAGTCTGAATGATGTGAAGTGCTTCTGAAGATGCATTCACAAGGGTCTGAGGAGGGCTCTCTTGCGTCGCGAAGTCGAGCCGCTAAGACCCCCCCTCTAATAGAGAAAATTTTCTGTCTGGCACTGATAATGGGCGAATCAAGCCGATCAGGGAAGAATCTGGGCTTGAGCTCGTTTTTGAACAAGACGCTTGATTGTCGGGTGGTTTCCTAACGAAAATTTTCGGCATGCCTCAGATTCGATATCAGGGCTGAAAATGGGCGATCTCGTAATCCGAAGTGCTCTCCCTCAGACCCTCGCGTCGAGAGATGCTGTGGTCTTGTGCCCACCTCTTTTTCAGCATAAAATTTTGCATCATAACTATAATGGGCAAGTCTTGTGATTCAGGGTTCAGTCCAGCCTTGGATGCGATGGCGAAAGACGGGAAGTCAGCGCCATTCTCGAACGATTCTCAGGCAAGTTTGGACCCGTGGTCCTAATCGACCTTGCGGCTCATTCCGGGTGATACCTTCTCCAAGAAGAATAGTGTTGTGGTTATGGAAGGCGCCTTTGTGGCGGCCCCAAGTCTTTGACAATTGAGGAAATTGGGCCCATCGATCTGTGAGCATGGCGACGGCCAAACGCTCTCGGAGGGACAAGCATTTGCAAAAGGTTTCTCACCGACTGCTTCGAGTCTTCCTCCTTGGCTTCCTCGCTGGCCTCAACTTCAACGATATCCGCCTCGACTATTTTCGGAGGGCCGTTCTTGTGAGAGGGACTGCCCAAGAAATGTTCGGCCAGCAACGTTCCGGGAGCCTGAAGCCCGCAAGAAGGACAGGTATCGAAAGCCGCTGCCGTTACGGTGGGGATATTTGGCGTTTGACTTGGTTCAACCGTTGCCTCAAGAGCCTTCGTCTTAGACTTCCTTCTCGTTCTAGCAAAGCTGAGGGCACCTCTGCCCCTCTTGGTGGGAGGTGAAGTTCTTCGATGGTGGACTGACGAGGCTGATTTAGGTTTCCGTATTGCAAGCATCGGCATTGTTTTTGGCGACGGGTGGCGGGTTCTGAGCACTATCGTCAACCCTGCTAGAGCACCGCCCAGCAGCCCGCCGAGGAACTCGAAGATGATTAGATCCAAGTCTATTCTTCTTCTCAAGCTAATGGAACATCTAGGTAGGTGTCTTGGGCGCACTGTTCACAGACAATCCTTCCTCTCGGAGTTCTCAGGACCTGGTCATCGTTCAATATTTCTCGCTCACAGGAGGGACAGATTATGATGCATTGGCTCATGCGCCTAACCGTCAAGAAGAAGATTGCGCGCGTAGGGTAATTCCCCGGTTGTAACTAATCCCGATACTCTCGGGTAACACTCGCTTTAAATAGGGAACAGAAAATCTCGCGAATCTTTCTCTCGACAGAGACGGGTTTTGCAGACTGGGGACCGAAACCCTGGCTAATCATCGGGAGTCGTCGGGACGGTCATCAGTTTCACTTTTACTGTCATCTACTGGATAATACTCATTGGAAGCGGTAGATTTATGGTAAGACTGTTGGAAAAGGTCACAAACCATGAGTGTCCGCGATGTGGGCGGACGCAGCTGAACGTCTACTTCTCGGACCAGACAGACAACCGGGTGGGTGCCTGGTGCGAGTTCTGCAATCTCAAGGCGTACTATTTCGGCGAAAGACTCGTCCCAATAAATTCCTAGACTGATTGTATTTGCAAGAGTCTATTCTGGGGGAGTGGCTCCCTCGGGAATGTTCAGAGTCATCTCTCCTTCAACCATCTTTCTCTGCAGTCGGGCGGTGAAAAGTTCCAAGTCTACCTTGAGCTCTTCAAGTCTCTTGATCGCTTCAGGTTGTAGGATGGGGCTGACATTTTGGCCGCCTATTCGTCCATAGGCGACAGCTTCGAACGGGAATTTCTCGCCTTTGTAGATCGCGTAGCCTGTTAGGAAATTGGCGACGCCGCCACCGACACCGCTCGATTCACCCATCTCGTCGATGAAAATGTCCATGTCGTACTGGAGCTGCTCGTCTTCAGCTTTTCGAAACGGGTTCTCGGAATTCATTGATTATCAGCCGTAGGCCGGCATGTCTAGTGGGTGCCATTGTTTTGCTCTGAGGCTCCTGACTCGTGACCATGATAGCCAACCGGTGACGACGGATGCGACCAACAGTATGTCTAGTGTTGTCGCGCTCGCGGTGAGGCCGGTTGTAAATTGGATCCATAGCTGAGCCGCAAACGCGGCGGCGATAGCAACTAGTCCTATTGTAGCGGGCCAGAGTTTGGGTTTACGCAAGAAGACTCCAGACACTATAGCGGCTAGGGCGAGAATCGCAAAGACACCGAGAACTGCGGGATTGCCGAGGTTGAATGATGCTATCAAGCCGAGCCAGACTCCTGAAACGATGAACAAGATGCTTGTCAGGTTGAGAACGTTGTATTTCGATGGCTGGATCACGGCAGCGGAGAGGGGTGGTGTGAACGAGAATGGTTTCCCGAGTGCTTGGTTGGCGTTTGTTGTTCCGAGATGTTTTTTGCCTGTGATGACGTCAACGGGTGCGTTGACGAAGTTTTCAACGAGGATGATTCTGTGTTGGCCTATGCCTGAGGCGGGACCGGCTTCTATGGAATAGTCGGGTCCGACTTTGAGTTCGAGTTTTGTGTCAGGCGTACATGAGTGTAGCAACGTGGCACCGGGCTTTGCCTGGATTAGGGTCCAGTTCGAGCCAGTGTTTCTTGTGCAGATTAGTGCAGCCCATTTCGAGCCGGGCTCTATCTTGGGAAGTCCTACTTCGGGGGCGAGGTCTGTCATGCCGAACCGCTTGTCTTCACAGAAAGTCTGCGGACAAGAGCGGCATTTCCAGACGTCTATCGCGCCCATTACGTAGCCGTTATCGATGAGGTTGACGACTCCGAAATAGACTACGTCGTGCTGATGTAACTCCAAGACTGGAGTTTGTGAGAGGGGCTTGGTCCTTCAAAAGTCTTGGCACACCAAGGGAGGACATTGGTTTTTTACTGACGGGGAGAATCTTGAGCGCGAACCTGTCTTGCTGGACATCAAGGTCGTGAGGGAGAACCCGGAGGTAGTCAGGGAGAGCTTGCGAAAGAGAGGCCTGCCTGACAAGCTGGATCAGGTGGAGCTTCTGTTGAAGCTGGACGCTGGGTGGAGGCGGCTCCAGGCAGAAGCTGATCAGCTGAGGAAGAGAAGGAACGAGATTACGGCCGCAATCGCGGAGGCAAGGAAGCAGAAACACGATACTACGGCATTGATGAAAGAAGCAGAGATCATTCCGGAGAAGATCAAAAGCCTCGAAACAAGAATTGGTCAGGAAAGAGATAGGATTGAGAATATTCTCATGAACCTTCCCAACATTGCCCATGAGAGCGTCCCCTTTGGAAAGGATGAAGACGACAATGTTGAAGTAAGAAAGTGGGGCGCGATTCCAAAGTTCGACTTCAAGACTCTTGACCACATTGATCTAGGACTCAAACATGGGCTCATTGATATCGAGAAAGCCGGTCGCGTCGCTGGAGCACGGTTCTATTATCTGAGAAAAGACCTTGTCCAGCTCAACTATGCCCTCATCAGGTATGGATTAGATTTTGTCGCGAAAAAAGGCTTCCAGCTCCACCAGCCTCCATACTTCCTCCGGCGCGACGTGATCGCGGGGGCGGTCTCGCTCACCGACTTTGAAGAGATGATCTATAAGATCGAGGGAGAAGATCTCTACTTGATCCCTACCGCTGAACACGCTCTTCTGGCGCTTCACAATGACGATATCATCGATCAACCGAACCTGCCATTACGCTACGCTGCAATCAGCCCATGTTTCCGGAAAGAGGCCGGGGCACATGGTAGGGATACCAAGGGAATATTTCGAGTTCATCAGTTCGAGAAGGTTGAGATGTTTCTCTTCTCAATCCCGGAAGATTCTTGGAAGTTGCACGAAGAGCTAGTCCACAACGTGGAGGAATTCTTTCAAAGCCTCAAGATCCCACATAGGATCGTGAACGTGTGCACCGGGGACCTCGGGACTGTTGCGGCGAAAAAGTACGATCTTGAGGCGTGGTTGCCGGGACAGGGGAAGTATCGGGAGATGGCGTCGTGCAGTAACTGCACCTCTTACCAAGCGGTCAGATCAAAGGTCAGGTACAGAGAGAAGCCGAGCCTTCCGACCAAATACGTGCACACTTTGAACAGTACCCTAGTTGCAACTGAGCGTGCTATCGTGGCGATTATGGAAAACAATCAGACGCGTGATGGAGCGATCGAAATACCGCACGTTCTACAGGGTTACATGAATGGACAGCGAGAGATTCCCCAATACCGATAGCCGAATTCTCGAGCGACCGTCAAGCGTCACCGGCCAGATCTGTCGACAGGTTTGCCCCGTTAAACAAAGACGAGGGCGGTACCGATAAGGTAGAGGACGGCTGAGGCTGCCGCGCCGATGATCAGCGTTTCGAGTCCGCTTCTCCAGAATTTCCTTCCTACAATTCGTCCCCTCCAGACTCCAACTCCGAATAGAAACAATGGTGAGATGAGTGCGGCGGTAAGAATTGAACTGTTCTTCGTCGGTAGAAGAATGAACGGTGCCAGGGGTATCAGTGCTCCTACTAGGAATGATAAGCCGATCACTCCGCCCATCTTCAACGGGTTCTCCAACCTTGTCTCGTGCACGTGCAATTCATGCATCAAGATATCTTCAAGAAATTTCGTCTTATTCGCGGATATCTTCTCAACTATTTTTTCGGCTTCGTCTTGACTGAGACCCTTTGCTATGTAGAAATTTTTCAGCTCGCTCTTCTCCTCTTCGGGCTCCTGTTCTATCTCTCCGGCTTCTCGTTTGGCGTCTGCATGGTAGAGGTCGAACTCAGATCGTTGTGCTAGGAATCCTGCGAAGGACATGGAGATTGCTCCGGCGAGCATCGAAGCGATTCCCGCCAACCGGATCAGTTGAATGTCCGAGATTGCTCCAGCAAACCCGCTCAGAAATACAAGGTTTGTGAGAAGCCCGTCCGATATCCCCAGTGCGGAGCTTCCAATGTAGCCTCTCGCGCGGATATGCTTGTGCCTCTCGGCTGGTTGCGTTTTCAAACCGGCTATCTGTCGATCGCGATCCATCTGGGGGTTGTTGAGGCCGGTTGGGTGGGTTATTTCAGCCCTCGCCCTTCCGGCCGACCGGACGGGTTAATTTCCTTGCCAGCTCAACGATAGGAATAGGTGGAGTAGCGTTGACGGGTCCAAGACAGGATTTCACTGTGAAGGAATTATCCTATGCGACCTGGCCGGATTTTTGAGAAGCTTGCGATGAAGCAGGGTCATTGCTGGTGCATGTACTACCAACGGCCACGACCTGTTCGCGGAAAATTCTCAACAGCTGAGAGGGGGAAGATGAACAGGAAGGCCAAAGAGACACTCGTTCGGCAGGGTCGTTCGCATGCTGCATTGGTGTACGATGGGAGGATACCTGTCGGCTGGTGCCAGTATGGATCAAGAGAGGAACTTCCTAGAATCGACGCGGGCCGCAACTACAAGAAGCTCGAACCTGTTTCAGCGAGCAAGAAGCTCCGGCGGATAACCTGCTTCTATGTCGACAAGGAATATCGAGGACGGGGGGTTGCGCGAACGGCTCTTAGAGGGGCACTGGAATCGATAAGAAAACAGGGAGCTGGAATTGTCGAAGCATACCCGGTCGTCTCTAAGAATCTGTCAAAGGTTGCGGAGTGGATGTGGTTTGGATCGCCGAGCATGTTTCGGAGAGAACGGTTCAAGCCGGTTGCCCCGCTAGGAACCGGCTATCATCTGATGCGCAGGACTATTCTGTCAAGCTGAGGGGTGCGCGAGCTAGAACTGGTCACGAGCCACTAGGGTCTTCTATGGTTGACTTCGACGGGAAAAAAGGGAGGGCTGACTAACGGAGATTCGTGTCTACATGCGGCGGGCGCTTTGCCAGAGTCCGACGATGTTTCCTTCGGGGTCCTTGAAGTAGGCTGTGAAGCCCATGTCCGCGACTGCTTCTTTCTTCCGGACCGTCTTGCCGCCTAGCTTCTCGATGTTCTTGAGTGAGGCTTCGATGTCAGGGACGTCGATGGTGATGACGATGTTCTTGTTCGGGTCTTGGCGTTTGGTCATTCCACCGTTGATGGCGCCGGGCTCCGTGGGCATTCCCTGCTGGTTTGATGGTGTGGTGCCTACCATTTGGTATTGCATTCCTGGGTACTGGTTGATCTCCCATCCGGAGGCTTTCATGTAGAAGGCTTTTGCGCGTTCGACGTTGTCGGCCGGTAGCTCGAAATGTACTACTTTACCGGGCATACGTACCGGCTGGATTGGCGGAAATTCGCCCGTAATAAGCGCTTGCTATACTTTCCTTCCCTTGGACGGGCCTCGGACGGCGCGAGACTTGGGTAGGCCCCGGGGGGGGCATCCACAGTTACCTCTTTTCAAAACGAGGTTTCCAAAAAAACGGTTTTCAAGAACCGGGTTTCAAAACGGCAGTTTCAAAAAATGCTTTTCAAAAGAGTGACTCTCAAAGCCTGGTTCCAATGGTTTCGCAGGCTAGACTAGGGTAGGCTCTTCGGGTCTATCGTTTCCGCGATAGATAGCGGATAGGTTTCGTCAGGTGCAAATTCCAATCCAAAGTAGCTGGCGAGGCAGGTCACCCAGTCGAGTTGTCATATCGGCTTGATGGCGTCCAGCTCTGTGGCCTGAACACCCAGAATAGCCAAGCACCCGCTGCTATCAACGCTCCTCCAATAACGGAGGGTAGAACGAGAGGATTGGAGTCAACCGCGCAGCCAGGCCCGTTGGAGCCTGGCTGTTGAAGCGGGACCGAGCACAAACCTCCTGCATTAGTAGCAGCGAACAGAGAAAATCCAAATATTACGGAGAAAACACCGGCAAGCGCTAAGATTTTCCCGATACTTGCTACGTCTCTATTACCCATGAGAAATTCATAGCGATTCTTGGCACCTTAACGTTCCGTATCCTTCTATGCGAGAAACAGGTCAACCCTCTCTCAAGCGCCACTGACGGTTTGATGATCAAACGCCGAAGGCTCCGCTGACAACGCGTCAGCTCGTTTTCCGAGGGGGTCTTCGACCAAAGGTAAATATTGACTCCTACACCTCTGGAGGCTGAGTCGTTAGGGTTGGGGAGAAGGAGACGCCGAGTAGTTAGGATCGTCAAGAAGAAACTCCCCACAGTCTTTACCTGTCCGCGATGCGGTGAAGAAGCTGTTAGGGTGACGATTGACAAGCAGACTGGACATGCTACGGTTCTCTGCGCTCTCTGCCAGCTGAAGGACGAGTTTCCAGCCCATCCTGCCGCCCAGATGATAGACGTTTATTCCTACTTCACGGACCGGTTCTACGGTGTCAAGGATCCAAGAGCGATAATTCCTCGGGAAAGAGAGCATATGGTGGCTCCATCTGAAGAGCCAGAGGAGCCTTCACTTGAGACTTCAACTGAAGAGTCCACGGCTATCGAAGTGGTCCCCGAGACCCCCTTGGCCGAGACTCCGACGAACTCCTTTCCCGGCATTTCTCATGCTGAGCCGGTGGAAGCAAGCCCATCTCCAGCCGAATCCATAGAGGAAACGAGTCTACCCGAAGAGAACGCTCCGGCTGAGGAGAGCGCGGAATCTCAAGACGCTGAGGAGAAGGCTGAGTCTGAAGAAGAAGGTGAGCCGTTTGCGGACATTCTGCAGGAGAACAAGGACAAGAAACGGTACAGTCCTAATCCACTTCCCCAGCAGTCTTCTGAAGCCGACTAGTAGCCTAGAGAACTAGCTCGCGCCAGGGACAGGACTGCGGGTTTTATTCAATGAAATGGTGAGAACAGTCAGACCTACGACTGCAGCGAGCGATGTTATGAGGCTGTAGGAAAAGGCTGCGGTCGAAGAAATTTGGTCCCATAAGGCGCCGAACAAGAAGTTGGCGACTAGCGAGCAGGCGCCCAAGAGAAGATAGTAGAGGGCATAGGCGGTTCCCTTCAATTCCCCCGCCGTCAGAGACGGAATCACAGCACGCTGAACAGTGTCGGAAGTGCCGAGGTATAGCCCGTAGATGAAAGCGATTCCAAAGGCCAGAACAACTCCGCTAGTTGTGAGGATGCTGGCTACAGTGGAGAGGGCGAACAGTCCAAATGCGCCTATGAGGACTTTGTCCTTTCCGATTCTGTCAGCAAGCAACCCTGACGGCAGCCCGGCTACAACGGTTGCTATGTTCAAGACCGCGTAGACTAGTGGAACGGTGGCCTGGTCTACGCCGAGAGCGTTCGCTTTCACAAGGACGAACGAAAAGTTGTATGCTCCAACCGCGAAGATTCCGATTACGATCAGAAATGTGGTGTACTTTCGGTTCAGAACCCTTCCCGCATTCTTGAATATGCTCGTTGTTTTCTTGAGGCCGCCCTTGTCGACCACGAAGTATACTAGCACGACTACTGCGATCGACCCTGGGACGAGTGATATGAGGAACAGATTTCTGATCCCGATAACGGGTATGAGGAAGAAAGCCAGAATGGGTCCTATGATGGCGCCGACCTGGTCGAGCGATCGATGGAGGCCGAAGGCACGTCCGCTCACAGCCTCCTTAACTGAGTCGCTTATCAGAGCGTCACGTGGAGAGGTTCGAATTCCCTTTCCAGCCCGATCGGTTAGCCGAACAGCGAGGGCCTCTGCAAAGTTACTAGTGACAGAAAAGAACGGCTTGGCGATGGTGGAAAGCGCATAGCCAACTATTACCAAGGGTTTCCGGCTCGCGATTCGGTCCGAGATCACCCCAGCAAAGCTCCGGAACGCATAGTTTAGCGAGTCCGCGGCACCCTCCATTAGCCCAAGAAGCTCTTTGGTCGCCCCAAGGTCGATAGTTACGAAGAGAGGTAGGACGCCGAGAATCATCTCAGTCGAGATGTCGGTGAAGAGGCTCACAATGCCCAAGTACCAGACGTTTCGGAATCCTGGCTCCTTTGTGGGCTCGGTGTCCGCGGCCGTGGTCTTGTTGCTTCCCTAGTTTTGTCTCTCATCAAAAATTGGTGTTAAGAGGTTCACCATTCGATCGACGGTAGCACGCCGGTCTCTAAGGTCTTGAACAACCATTTTCTCGTAGATCTTGAAGATGTTGGTCATTGTCATCCTCGGATGGAGCGCGCTGAATGCTTCCTCAGAGCCGGGCGCTCGGATAATGAGACCTCTAGAAATCATGGTCTGAAGTAGGTTCCGTATTTCGCCACTTGAGAGTGCTAGGGTTTCAGCGAGCTCATCTACCCCAACGCTCGTCCGTTCAAGCATCTGAAGGTAGGCAAGTGTTTCCGGTTTGGGTAGGTTGAATTGGCGTTCGAGAAGCTGAGCTATCTCGTTCTTGTCGATTGGCTGGCGCTTGAGGGAGCCCGGAACGGGCATAAGATACCCCTCAGGGTAGTACCCTATTTCACCTTGTGACTGGTGTCAAAAGCATTAATACCGGTGCGCTACGCGTATTTACTACTCAGAGTGGTATATGATGGCACTGTTAGAAATCGAATTACCGGTGGAACTACAGCCACCGCAGAAGCAGATAGGCCAATTCATTCGCCGAACACAGAGCATCTGTCCAGAATGCAACCGCATCCTACCAAGCACCGTCTTCGAGCGGGAAGGCAAGGTCTTCATGACCAAGACCTGCCCAGAACACGGTGAGACGGAAGAGCTCTACTTCGGCTCATACGATATGTATCAGAAATTCGCGACCTACTGGTCTGACGGCAAGGGAACCCACGCACCGAACGTCCCGATTGAGAGCTGTGCATGCCCGGCAAACTGTGGCTTGTGCTCCAACCATCTCAGCCACACAGGCCTCGCCAACATCATCGTCACCAACCGTTGCGACTTGACCTGCTGGTACTGCTTCTTCTACGTGAAGAAAGGACTGGAAGGAGCGTACGTATACGAGCCAACCCTCGACCAGGTCAGAGAAATGGTCCGAGCCCTCAAAGCCGAGAGGCCCGTACCAGGAAACTCGCTCCAGATAACAGGCGGAGAGCCGACTCTGCGACCAGAGCTTCCGGAGATTGTCAGGATCATCAAGGAGGAAGGAGTAGACCACATCCAGCTCAACACGAACGGGATCAACCTCGCACTCAACCCCAACCTAGCCCACACTCTACGGGACAATGGTCTCAGCAACCTCTACATGAGCTTCGACGGAGTCAGCCCCAAGACCAACCCCAAGAACCACTGGGAAGCACCCTACACCATAGAGAGCTGCCGAAAAGCAAACCTCGGCGTAGTACTCGTCCCGACCGTCATCAAGTCAATAAACGATCACGAGCTAGGCGGAATACTTCGTTTTGCTCAAAGGAACATAGACATTGTTCGGGCTATCAGCTACCAGCCAGTCTCGCTGACAGGGAGGATGAAGAAGCAGGAGAGAGAAAAGTACCGAATCACGATTCCAGACTGCATCGAGAGGATCGAAGAGCAGACCAACGGAGAAATTCCGAGAGACGCATGGTTCCCAGTACCCAGCTGCTCCCCGGTAACCCACTTCGTGGAAGCATTCACGAAGAGACCGCAGTACGAGCTGTCGATACACTTCGCGTGCGGTGCTGGAACATATGTGTTCGAGGACAAGGACACCAAGAAGATGGTCCCGATTACATCGTTCGTCGATCTCAAAGGACTATTCGAGTACTTGGACGAGAAGACCGACGAGCTCAACTCAGGCACCAACAAGTACGTAGTAGCAGCGAAATTCATTACCAAGCTGAACAGCTTCATCGAGAAAGACAAGCAGCCCGCAGGACTCAACCTGAGCAAATTGCTCGTAGGAGCCTTGCTCAAGCACGACTACAGTTCGGTGGGACAGTTCCATGTCCGAAGCATGTTCCTGGGTATGATGCACTTCCAGGACAAGTACAATCAGGACGAGGAACGACTACAACGCTGCGACATACACTACCTTACACCGGACATGAGGATCATTCCATTCTGCAGCTTCAACGTCATCCCCGAATGGTACCGTGATAGGATACAGAAGAAGTACGGTATCAGTGTGGAAGAGTGGGAGAAGAAGAGTGGCGAGAAGCTCGAATCACGCCTCTACCGTGGACAGCTACGACGTGGAAAGCACGCGGACGGCTGCGGCTGCAGCGCGGTACACATCGAGCCCATAACCGGCACCTAAACCGGAAAACTATCTTCCAAACTTTTTGCTTGGAATCAAAGGAGCTACGGGAGTCTCTATCCCGTTCTTTCCCTTTCTATTTCCGCGAAGGATTCGAGATACGCGAAATTCTATGCGTTAGGCGCAGGTTTTTCGGGGGCCAGGAGTATCCGTTCTAGAAAATCGCCTATCGCGGTGTAGGCTTTGATCCGATTCGGGATCTTTGCGATTCCATGTCCCTCGTCCTCGAATCTCAAGAATTCCACGTGCCTCCCGAGCTGTTTCAATCTCTCGACGATCTGTTCTGCTTCTCCGATCGGGACCCGGGGATCGTTGGCCCCATGAATCACTAGTAGGGGCGTCTTGATCTTGTCCACTTGGTGTATCGGCGAGATTCGCTTGAACAGTTCGCGATCCTTTTCGAGGCTGCCGTATTCTGCTTCTCTGAGATGTCGTCTCCAACGGGCAGTATTTTCCAGAAATGTTTCAAAGTTCGCTATCCCTACGAGGTCAACTCCTGCTGCCCATATGTCTGGGTATTCTGTTAATGCCGAAAGAACCATAAAGCCGCCGTAGCTTCCGCCTACGATTCCTACTCTGTCCGGCTTGGCACGGCCTTTTCCAACCGCCCATTTCACGAGATAATCTAGGTCCCGGACAGATTCCAGACGTTTCTCCACATCATCCAGATGGACGCCTTTCTTGCCGTAGCCTGTGCTGCCACGCACGTTTGGAGCGAGGACTAGGAAGCCTCGGTTGACGAGGTATTGGATGATGATGTTGAACCGGGCGGTCTCTTGGCTCTCTGGGCCCCCGTGGACAAAGACGACCGTGGGTAGGGGTCCGCGACCATTAGCCGGCCTGTAGGCCCAGACTGGAATGACTAGATCGTCGAAGCTGGGAAATCTCAAACCCTCAGGCTCAACGAGATTTGAAGTTGGAATGGCTGCCGTCGGGACAAATGTGACTTGTCTAACAGATTGGTCCTCGGCGTCGTAGAGCCAGAGGTTCAGGTTATGCTTCGGGCCCTGGAGGCTGAATACGAGATGCTTGGAATCAGGGCTCCAATCCATTAGGTTGCGGCCGGCAACTACGGGCGACTCAAAGGCGCCCAGAGGAAGACCATCGACCAGAGAATCCTGTTTCTTCTCTAGATCGTAGATATGCAATCTGCTCGCTCCGTCGACGTTCCGGAAGTATGCTAGCAAGTGGGTATCAGGGGAGATACTGCCCCCTATCGCGTCCCAGTCCTCTTCGATAAGGTAATCCAGGTGTCCGGTTCCAATGTCGATGGTGGCTGGTTGGAGGAATTCCCGGTCTTTGTTGGTCATGACATACAGCGTACTCATGTCTTTAGCGTGGCCAGCGTAGTCAAAGCTCGCTTCACCGGAGTGCTTGGTGAGGTGGGCTGTCTCGGCTGTCTCAGGCCAGAGTAGATAGAGATCATTGTCTAGGTTGCTGTTTGCCTTTGTGAAGAGTATTCGATCTTTGTCTACCCAGTCTAAGGGATAGTTCGTTGCGTCGTTTTGGTAGACGAGATTCTTCTCTCCGCTCGCAAGAGCGCTCGTGTAGATGTCGAAGAATTTTTCATCTCTCTCGTTTGACGCATAGCATACAGACTCGCCGCTGGGAGAGAAGGAGCCGAAGACGCGGATCCACTCATCTCCAACTGTCAATTTCTTCGCCGCGAGATTCTCCATATCCAAGGACCAGACTTGGTGTCTTTCGCCCCCACCTGGGTCCATAGAGAAAGCCAGACTCCCACCGGTAGGCGAGATCACGGCTGAGGAAACGCGCTCATTGAAAAGCGTCAACTGGTCTATTCGACTTGTCGCGAGGTCTAGAATCCAGGCCTGCGGGACCCCAGTAATGTCGCTGATGAACGAAACATGTTGCCCGTCAGGTGCGAAGCTTGGTCCGTAGGCTATACGAACGCTGGAGTATCGATCGAAACCATATCTTGGATGATGCGGGGAGGACATGCTTGTCTTGGCTTTTCCTTATGCGCTGCTCTTATAATCGCTTCAGATAGTCGAGTCTTGATGCTAAGGTTTTTCAGCGTGATTGCTTGAAACTGCGAGCCTCGGGCCCGGTGGAATAAATTGCAGAAATCTGTTGTAAAGCAGAACGCGGGTAGCTGGGCGCGCATTGAACAGGTCACGGTCAAGTGCTCACCACAGAAGGCAAAGATTGACGACAATCTCGCGTTCACCGTAGGTTTCCGGCTTGACGGCCTCGTCCGCCGGAACTTTCATCAGAAGTTCTGGGAAGCTGCCTACGACCAGCATGACGGTGGGCTTCGGATGGCTTTCAAGGCTGACCTGCGCAAATCGGGAGTTCGATTGCTCGCTAAGCCGTTGAAGGAGGAGAAGTTCGTCCGGAGGGCAGTTTTCTTCTGGACACGGAACCCAGAGATCCCCCACCGTGTCTGGATGACCGTCGCGACAGAATTCGAGACCATCCTCTACCCGAAAACAGAGGAGGAAGCTAGAGAGATGATGTTCAATGTGACGCGGAGCTTCGAGCTGCCGGCGAGCTCACTTGGGAAAGGCAATCACAGTCTAGGAGCCAATGTGAGCGCCAAGTGGGGCAAACACGTCTTCACTGAACGGGGAGAGGCGTCAGGGAAGTCACCCCCTCTGAAGATTCAGATTGAATGAACTTTTTCAATTCCACTGCCCAAATGACAACGTTATCTTTATGTGGCAAGATCAGCGGAGACGATTGAATTAGGCGAATCTCAACTTGGCAAAATATGACGGGATCAGGGGACAGGAAATCTTGGAGATTGAAGAGGGAGAGAACGAAGTGACAATCATTCTGAGAGACAACCGCTACCTCTTCGTCAAAATCGTAGATGGAAAGCTCGTTACAAACTCTGTACCCGAGTAGGCTGCGACTAGATCCTCATTACCAACTTGTCGGACGATTCCTGTCCATCCGGCGATTGCGGGTGCGCGTCAGACGACCTTGTTGATCAGCATTAAGACCAGAATGGTCACGGAAGGAAACTCATTCCCAAGATCGGTAGGATCGTTGCTCTCTGCGATAAACCCATAGATCTGGAATACGAGTGCAACGACAAGAAGGGCAAGCAAGATGTTGTGCTGTTTTCTTAGCCCTGCAAGGGACTGTTTCTTCCGCATGACCCCAATCACTAAGAGAGCTACAATCGATATTGCCAGAATTGCGTAATCGTCCAATGAGTGGGCGAGCATGTCGCCTTCTAACCCTATGAAGGCTCCAACAATCTCTATCAACACGATAAACAGGACGATGAAAGCCCGGCGCTTCGCCAGCTCACGAGCTATGGATTTTTCCTCGGGGACATCGGTGGACATGTTGGTCTTCATGGCAGGTCAATCTTCCTGGGTTTCTGACGCGCAGACTCGGGGGGCTGTACTTGACGATTATGAAAGAACTCTACGATGAGTATGAGGTTGATGTCGACATCAAGGCGATGATTAGGTCCCGAATCTTTCCCTACTCGTTGCGCCGGAGGGAACTCTCACACTTTGAGGACTATCTTTCCAAAGTGCTCGCTCTTTTCCATCCTCTCCTGAGCCTTCGCCGCTTCCACTAGCGGAAAAACGGAGTCGACCACAGGCTTGAGTTTCCCGTCTTCGAAGAAGCTGAGGACTTTGAGGAGCTCTCCTCGTCCCCCCATAAACGACCCCATGAGGGAAAACTGTTTGACGAAGACGTATCGGATGTCTATCTCAGCCTTTCCGCCGCTGGTGACGCCGCAGTTGACTAACCGTCCTGCGGGAGCCATGGACTTCATGCTCTCCTCCCAAGTTGCCTCTCCGATATGGTCGAAGACAACGTTGGCCTTTCGTCCATTTGTTACTCGTTTGATTTCGCTAGGTATGTCCTGAGTATGATGGTTGAGAACGAAGTCTGCTCCGAGTTTCTCAGCCTTCTCCCTCTTGGTGTCGCTCCCGACGGTAGCAATGACTTTCGCGCCTAACAGTTTAGCAACTTGGACAGCGGCACTTCCCACACCACTCCCTGCCGCCCACACCGAGTGGGATGGCGGCAGCTTGTTCGAAACTTAGCTTGTCAGGAATTGGAAGAGCATTCGCTCCAGGAAGAGCAACATATTCAGCGTAGCCGCCCTGTGTCTCGTATCCGATGATCTTGTACGACTCGCATAGACTATCCCAGCCATTGCTGCAGTAATCACAGATTCCGCAGCTTATTCCGGGGACGATCAAGACCTTCTCGCCCTTGGGATGTCCGGAAACTAGGTTGCCGATTTCAGAGATCTCTCCGGAAATATCAGAGCCAGATATGTGAGGTAAGGGAATTCTCTCACTTCTAGTTCCACCCCTTGCCCAAATATCAAGATGGTTCAGTGCACACGCTCTTACTCTTACTAGAGCCTCCGCGGGGCCAATTTTCGGGCTAGGCACCTCCTCGAACTGAAGCTTCTCAAGTCCACCGAACTCGTGAAATCTGACAGCCTTCAAAACGGTCCCCTGGTGTAATCAGAAAATGACGGTTTTAAGTTCACGCGAGGGTCCTGTCGACAGTCTACCCTTAACTACCTCTCTCAATCCTTAACCAAAATCTAGATCGGCTAACCATGTCCACGGGCTCGACTGAGGTCAGCGCTGACAGGATAGCGAGCGAGCTCAAAGGCAATACTCTGAGAGTTTACTGGTTCGTGATGAACGCCTCCAACCAGACGGTTGGGGTCCGGGAGGCTCAGAGAGCCTTGAACTTCTCAAGCCCCACCCTCGCCCTCTACCATCTGGATAAGCTTCGAGACCTCGGCCTTGTCTCCCGTGACTCTGGAGGGTACAAGCTGATCAAAGAGGTGAAAGTAGACGTCCTCAAGCAGTTCATGAAGCTCCCCGGCCAGTTCTTCGTTCCCAGATTCTCCCTCTACGCCGTCCTGTTCACAGTCCTAACCATCTACTATGCCCTAAACCTCGTCACAGTCGATTTCTTCGCTTTCTTCGGCCTACTTTTCGGAGGACTGGGCTCAGCAATCTTCTGGTTTGAAGCCGTCAAGACCTGGAGGCAGAGGCCTTAGAACTCATCAAAATCTAGAACAGATGTTCAAAATCGTTGAGTTAATTGACAGAGTGACCCTAACTTAGGAGGAATAGACTGATGGATCTGGCAACCAGAAAGATGGTTTACTATGGCCTTGTAGGGCTACTTATAGCCGGGTCAACCGTGGCGCTCTTTCAAGCGTCACCCTTTCAGATCTTACCGAAGGACGGAACCCTCTCAATTTACTTGTCGAATATACAACCAGATATATTAGTGAATCCAAATGTCGCCAGTGCTACGCAAGCCTCATCAGCGAATGCACCCGGAAGAACATGCGGAGCGGTCCTCAGCCTAAACCTTACGATTGACCGCGTGACCATCCATAAGAACGGTGACACGAATGACGGTGGTATGGTCGTTTCAAATACGAAATTCATTTTTGACGTTTGTAGATCCTTCGACGTGTCAACGCTCATCTCCAACTCCGAGGTTCCTGTTGAGAACGTAACAATGGTAAGCTTGCATGTGGCTAGCGCCGCGGCAGCGGTCCAAGGGCTTAGTGGACCCCAGTCGGTAAAGGTGCCAAGCGACGAACTAAGGATTCCTGTGAGCCCTGTGGTTCAAATCAAGGCTCAAATGAACTCGAACATCGTGATTTCAGGTACGGCCCACATTGTATTCCAAGGAAACGGCAACATAACCCTGACACCGGTCCTTCAGGCCGGACCAAAACCCTAGATTCTCTTATCTCCCAGATTGGTAGCGGGGGGTGGATTTTCGGGTCCCACCCGGGGGCCCTTCGAACCACCGCTTGAGGATCGAATTCGCATCGATCAATCTCAGGGTTATGAGCCCTGCGGGTTAAACCTGGCTACCCCACCCCGCTACGCGCTTCGGCGTAACCCTTTCGGGTATTAAAGTACGAGCGCGTCGTATGAATGTAATTTCCACTTAGTCGGAGCATCATGCCAAGATACGTAGGCGTCTAGCTGTCAGACACAATTGACATTGAAACTAGCGATTCTAGAGCCTGGTCAATGATAGCGTTGTTTATTTCGGGAGATGCGGAGTGACTAATTCCATATCTGGAAGCTGGTTTGGTCAAATGTCGATGCGTCCTCGGGGGCGGAAGATAGAGTCCCAGCGAAATTGTTCGATGGTCTAGCTTCTGGATCCGTGATGTTTTCGGAAGGCGGGCTTTGCATTTCTTGCATCTGAATCCTTGACCCTTGCCCATAGATTCGCACCGAGCTCCGCAGAAAGAACAGCGAGGGTTCTCCAGCCGAACCGTATCCACCAGACCCGTCACCTCCAGCTTCTCAACATTCAAGGTCAATTCTCCAGGGGGTAGAGGACGGATTCCACCCGAAACAGTAACCGAGTCCCCGGGGACTAGCTGGAGGGCCGTCTCACGAACGGGTCCCGTTGCACGGTAGGCTGCGCAATCGACCGAGCCTGTCTCGTCGCTTGTTCTAAAAATTACGTGGCCTCCGCGGAGGACCCGAGGGGCACCGCTGACTATACCAACAATCACCGTGGACTGGTAGGGTCGGAGTATTTCGATTTTTCTA
>VBBV01000062.1 GCA_005883695.1 Candidatus Bathyarchaeota archaeon
CAGTTATTTTGAAATCCACTAGTGTGGTAGAGTTCAAAGGATATGGCCTAACGGGGGCCGGACTCGTTGTCGACGATTTCATAGATAACCAGACCACGGTCAACCCTAACGGCGTCATTGCATACAACGATGCTCAGCCTACCGTTCTCCCTGCCGCACCTTCTAACGGTGCTGCAGTCTTAACGCTAATCAAGTTCTCGGCAACTAGTGCGGGGGGAACTGGTGCAGGATCTTTCGGCAAGGATACCAACTGGATCACGTTCATCGGGTTCTACTACCTTTATCGAGGTCTAGTCCAGGGTGAGACAATCCCGTTCATTGACCTCAAGACCACTGGTGGGTACCCGGGTTCGTGTTGAGTGAGACCTGGGATGGCTAATGAGTTATGATGATCAAGGACAGCCAGCAAACAACGACCCTTACTCGTACCAGGACCCCTCGCAATACGACCCCTCGCAAGGCTATACTGGGTACGAGTCCGGCTCCTACGAGAATCAGGGGTACGACAATTCAGGCTATGCTCCAACTCCGCCACCGCAAGAGCAGCAACCGACACGCCCTCAGCTCCAGCAGCTCCAGAGAATACCGTCCGGAATTCCCGGTTTCGACCAGATCGTTGGCGGCGGGCTCATACGTGACAGAGTCTATCTCTTAGCTGGGCCTGCGGGTGCGGGCAAGACGATTTTCTCAACGCAGTTTCTCTACAACGGGATATCAAAGTATAACGAGAACGGGGTCTATGTTGTGCTAGAGGAGACTCCTCAGCAACTCCGAGAAAACGTGTACAATAGCTTCGGCTGGAACATCCAGACATACGAGGACAATCGCAACATTATCGTCCTGGACGCGATTTCTAGCAGGCTGGGTCTAAGTAGCGTTGAACAGTTCGTCGTACCCCGACCGTTCACTCTAGAATCGCTGCTATACGAGATCCAAACCGCCATACAAACTGTAAACGCTCGCAGAGTTGTCATTGATTCCTTAGACGCAATGAGCCTGGAATTAACCCAAGTGGATCTTAGAAGCCTCATACAGAGACTTACGATGATTCTCAAATCCTTCGGCTGCACTACGCTTCTCGTCAGCGGACAAGCTGAGATGACCAACCAAGGACGAAAGTCGGTCGAGGAATACGTTGTCGACGGAATGATCAGGCTTCACCACAACCTCGAAGAGAGCGTCAGCGGTGAAACGACACTCGAACAGAATGTTCTCCAAGGAAATTCTCTAGAGGAGGACTCGTTCTCTATGAAGGTGCGCGCTCGAAAAATCGAGATTCCCAAGATGCGTGGTACTTCGCACTCTCAATATCAGCATCCCTTCATCATTAACGAAAACGGGATCGAGATCAAATCAGAGCCAGAGGTCACCAAGCGTTTGAGACGCGCAATCTTCAAGGCGAAACAGGTTGATTAGAGCGAGACCCCCGGAGAGAATTCGCCGCATCCGGATAGGCATGGGTGGCCTGGACGAGAAACTGGGCGGTGGAATTCCGGCCGGTAGCACCATACTCCTCGTCAGCAATCAAGAAGGACCCGTCCGTCTCTTCTGCCAGCAAATCGCATACCTACTAGGCACTGAGGGTCACAGAATTTTCTACTTCACAATTGTTAGAGATCCTGCCTACATCCGAGAAGAGATGATGGTCTACGAATGGGATACCACTGAAATGGAACAAGGGAGACAGTGGACCTTTATCGACGCTTACAGTCCAAGAGTGCAGTCCCTCCAACAAGGAGGCCAAGGGCCGCATTCGATGGGTGGAGGGCTCCTCGGGGCCGGGGCAATGAGTCCCGGTTCGAGAAGCCTCGGCTCGGACCTCTTTGTGACACTCCGGAGGGAGATACTGTCACAACTGGATGAAGGAGACATAGTAATGATAGACTCGCTCTCGGACCTGTTGGTCAACCATGATGCCGCATCGGTTCGCGAGCTCTTGGAGATCCTAGGGAGCCAGATACACCAGCGAAACGGACTCGTCTTCATGCCTATCATGTCGGACATTCACGATCCTCACGTCGTCGCCACTTTATCGCACATGTCGGATGTCGTTGTCGAATTCGAGCTAGAATCTGAACACCTGGAGGGCAAACTCCGATTCTACAAGATGAGGAGAGCACAGCTGCGCCCAATGCTTCTGCCCTTCTCAATCACAGATAGAGGGATCATGGCCGAAACGTTCGGCAGAGTAATCTGATAATCATGTCAAAAACCGCGAAGCCCGAAAAGACCGACAAGATCGACAACATTGTCGGCATGCTGATGGAATACGAAAAAATGACCATAGATCTGATGAAGAAAGCATCAGACACCCCCGTTCTAGACCAATACGACCTAAACGCGCCTTATGCAAAGGCCCGGATCGTCAAAGAAGATGGCGCGATCAAGTATCAGATAGTGGAGGTACAGCTCAGCGATGATGAGAAGAAGAAGCTCAAAGAGATCGGCGAGCTTCTGATCGAAGAGCTTGATGTTGATGTTAGGAGATTAGGTGGCAACGAGAACGCTGGAGCCTACATTAGGAAACTTGTCGAGAAGATCATCAAGAACTACAAGATCAAGATTACGCCCGATGGCCTGGATCGTATGATGTACTATGTTGTCCGGGACTTTGTCCATTTCGACAAAATAGACCCGTTGATGCGGGATCCCTGGATCGAAGATATTTCCTGCAACGGCATGGGGATTCCTATCTACATATGGCATCGAAAACATGAATCGATACCCACCAACGTTATCTTCAACACTTCGGAAGAGCTTGACAAGTTCATTCTCAAACTAAGTTACATGACCGGCCGCGCCATATCCATCGCCCAGCCTGTGCTGGATGCGACACTGCCTGACGGAAGCCGTGTTCAGATGACCTACGAGAAAGAGGTCACTAGACGCGGCTCAACCTTCACGATACGAAAGTTCAGAGAGAGACCCCTTACTTGCTCGGACCTGATAATCTACAACACAATGTCTGCCGAGATGGCGGCATGGTACTGGTACATCATCGAGAAACAAGCATCAGTAATCGTCGTGGGCGGCACTGCCTCAGGAAAGACTACTTGCATCAACACCCTTGCAATGTTCATCAAGCCCAACGCTAAGATAGTCTCCATCGAAGACACGTCAGAAATCCAGCTCCCCCACGAAAACTGGCTTTCCTCAGTCGTCAGAATGGGATTCGGAGTAACAGGGGAAGTCTCAGAGATCACTCTCTTCGACTTGCTCAAGAACGCCATGAGACAGCGCCCCGAGTACATCATCGTCGGAGAAGTCAGAGGCAATGAAGCATACACCCTGATGCAGGCGATCGCTACCGGTCACGGAGGCCTCGCGACTCTACACGCCGATTCCGCGGAAGCAGCAATCCACCGTCTTGAAAGCGAACCCATGAACATACCCCGACCCCTAATCCCAACTATCGACGTCATCGGCGTCCAGACCAGAGTCCAGGTCGGCGACAAAAGCGTCCGACGCATGGTCAACATAGCAGAGGTCGTGGGGCTCGATCCCACAACGAAGGACGTGCTAACAAACGATGTCTTCAAGTGGAATCCAAAGACGGACACCTACGTGTTCTACGGTCGAAGCTACGTCCTCGAGAACATCATGAAACGCCACGGCTACAAGCACGAGGAAGTAATGGAAGAACTCAACAACAGACGCCTCGTCCTAGAGTGGATGGTCCGCAACAACATCCGCGACTTCAAAGATGTGGTCGAAGTCATACGCACGTACTATGTCAACCCGCAACAACTGCTTGACCGGGTCAAGCGGGAGAAGATGGTACAACCCACTGGAGGCTCCTCCCCATGAGCCTGATAGACCCTATCGTCCCCTTCCTGGGACCGCTCGGACAGATTCTATCGACAAACTCAAACGACTTACTCACAGTAGGGCTCGGACTACTAGCACTGGTCTGTTTAGGTCTCTACTCTGTAAAGAAGAGCGTCTTTGAGACGAGCAAGGCGTGGGTGGGAGCGACAGTCGTACTCTCCTTCGTCACCCTCCTATTCAGAGGAATGGGCGCGTACTGCGGTTGCACTTGGTACACAGACCCCAACACTGGCGATATTCAGCAACTTGTCCCACTCACTTATTTGCTCATAGCAGGGTCCTTCTTCGGGATACTATACAACTTCAACATTCCCGCGCTGAAAAAACGGAAATGGTTCATCAGCATCCCATTGTCCGTCCCGTTGGCCATTGTCTCGAACATGTTCTTCCCCCTAGTCGCCAGCAGCCCGCCCTGGCTGATTATCGAAATAGCACTGCTGTCGCCACTGGGCGCCATCTACAGCAGCTTCGTCTACGAAAAAGCAGTACTCCATATGGGAGACTACCGGACCAGAATGCGACGCTTCATTGAACAGGGTGAAAAGGGCAAGAAGGGAGGGGTTGTACTTCCACCCGAGAAAGAAGGCTTTTCCTACTTCACTTACGGTCTCCTGGGCAAAAGGATAGGCAGGCTACTTCCGATTTTCAGTGGCCTCAAGCAGGTTCTCTCCCTTGCTGGAATGAAGATCGGCTACAAGGCCTACGTGAGCAGCATGGTCTTTTTCGCCTTGGTTGGAGGGGGATTATCCTTCTTCGTATGGTTCCTCATCCTCAATCTGGGCCTTGGAAGTGTCTTCGGTCTCACTTTCTCAATAACTTCCGTCCTATTGACCATTGTACTCTCTATCGGGCTCGCAGTATTAACAGGCTCTGCGATTCTTGGATTCTTCTACATACTTCCATCCATGAAGGTCGGGTCCCGAAGACAACGGTTAGACAACTTTCTACCGTTCACTGCAAGCTACATGACAGTTCTAGCATCCGCCGGAGTCACCCCTGAGCGAATACTGAGATCCACCTCTGAGAAAGATCCCAAGTTCATGCTCTCCGATGAGATTGCGAATGTGATTGGAAGAATCGACCTTCTCGGATACGATGTCATCAATGCGATGAACGCGGAGGTAGAACGCTCGCCCTCTGCAAACTACCAGGACCTCCTGCGAGGCTTTGCAGGAGTTATCAGGACCGGTGGGGACATGAAGAAGTTCTTCCAAGGCATAACAGACCACTTGTTCCAGAAACGCGCTCTCTCCGTCCAAGGGTTCCTTGACACGCTGGGAATCATCGCTGAGACATACGTGCTCATGCTCATCGCGTTTCCACTAATGCTCGTCGTCATGCTCTCGATCATGGCCTCAATCGGAGGAAACTTGGGAGGAATCGACGTTTTCTCTTTCATGTACCTCCTAGCCTTCGTACTCATACCAATATGCGGCGTAATGTTCCTCTTCATACTGGACACTATGCAGCCGAAAGGTTAGGAGAATAGAAAAATGTCACAACCAAACGCACCAGCGCCGGCCCCACAGGCTCCAGACGCCGCAGTTCCCGCCAAGAAGGTGAAAAAAGTCAAAGAAGATTCGGGCGGAGGAGCGAGGGGGATCTTCAGCAAGATCACTCGCAAACTAGCCTGGGTCTTCAGCGGAATAATCTTCGCTGGAATATTCTTCTGGGGACTCGTTGAGATCGCCCTCTACGGGCCAACGCCAACCGTTCCAATTGCCGGTCTAGTTGGCAAGTTCAGCATTGACCGCTTCCTCCTTCTAGGGGGAATCGTTGCGTTAATACCGCCTGCAATAGTCTATCTCATGGAGTCCAAGCGAAGAGACTCTATCGACAACAACATTCCACACCTGATCCGAGATATCGCTGACGCGGGTCGAAGTGGCATGACTCTTACCCGGTCTATCGAAATATCGTCGGAACGAGACTATGGACCGTTGACGAAGGAACTCAAGAAGCTAATTGCGAAAATTAGCTTCAGGGTCCCATTGGAAAGGGCGCTCCAATACTTTGCGGACGCGACCGGCACAACTCTCTCTCGGCGAAGCTCCATGCTTATTGCCGAGGCCAACAAATCCGGAGGAGACATTCAAGAAAGCATGGAATCCGTCGCCAAGCACGTGCAAGAGATCCAGTACTTGGAGAGAAAGAGGCGCGCCACTCTGAGACCTTTCATCGGAGTCATGTACATCAGCTTCGCAGTATTCCTCGTCACAGTCTACCTCCTCATATCGAGCTTCTTCAAACAACTGGCCAACTCGACCTTTGGCGCTGGCGGGGGGAGCGGTGGGGGACTCGGGGGAGGGTTCAGCTTCGTTAGTCTCCCACTTGACAAGATTACCGCGGTATTCCTGTACATGGCCATGATAGAAGCGCTGTTTGCGGGAATGGTGGGTGGAAAGATGGCAACAGGCTATCTCAAAGACGGGCTGAAACATGCTATACTGCTCATGATGATATGCTTCGTAACCTTCGTCTTCTTCATCTAGAACCTCGTTTTCAAGCGTGGCGAAGAGTTACTTCCGGTTCCGCGCCGAACCGTCAGGAACCGAGGAAGCGTCTGGTCCCACACGTTGCGAGCTCCTCTTCTGAGCAATGGTTGCCTACCAATCCGTCTGCGCCTCGTCGTTTCTCTCGCCTTGCAAAGTTTTCGCTTAGACTCGCCCGAGGAGAGGATCAGTAGAACGCTCGTCTGGCACTATTCGGGGTCCTATCCGGTAACGATTTCGCGTTTTCTCAGGTGAAAACAGGCGCTCTTTCCCCGTTCAAACCGCCTGTACGCACATTTAGACAGCATCCGCCATCGTAATTTCACTGTTCAAATTTGTGGGCTTATACCGAACTATACCACAATGTATCTCTCATGGCCAAGTTTATCTTCTCAATGGGGAACGAGAACTACCGGAAGCTGCAGCTCGAAGCCAAGACGAGAGACGTGACCATCCAAGCGCTGATCCGCACCGTGGTCATACCCGAGTGGATTAGAACCCACATCGACACGACAGCAACGAACACGCACGCGAGCGTCACCGAGACATCGTCTCTCCTCAGCCATACTACCGGATTCCTCGGCCAATCACATCGTTCCCTACCCCCCTCGGTTGGGCGGACGCGGACCTAACCCAACCTCCCGCCTTTTTCGAGCGGCCGCGCTTCAGCCCCGCCATAGAACCCTTCCTCTCAACAAAGCTACGCGGTTGCTGGAACTTTTTGAAGGCCCGTCTTCGTGTCGGCAAACTGTTGCGAGAAGCGCTCGTACATTCTAAGCTCCTGGCTAGAAATCGGCTTAACCTTCTGCATAGCCTCGTCAAAATGACGCTTAGCCACCTTCAACCCCTTAGCCCTCTTCTTCGCATCCTCCGCATCCTTAGCCTTTCCAATATGTTCCTTGATTGACAACATCACGGCAGTGTTGCAGATAGACGCGATATCGGCTCCAGTGTATCCTTCAGTTTTCCTAGCAAACTCATCCGGCTTCACATCTTCAGCCAGAGGGGTCTTCTTCGTATGAATTCGGAAGATCTGCTTCCTCGCTTCGAGGTCCGGTGGAGGAACCAGAAGCATCCTGTCAAACCTGCCAGGGCGTAGAAGGGCTGGGTCTACAATGTCAGGCCGGTTGGTTGCTGCAATAATTACAACGTTCCTCAACTCTTCCAGCCCGTCCATCTCGGTCAGAAACTGGCTGATCACCCTCTCTGTCACGTTGGAATCGCCCGTGCTGCTTCCACGAACAGGGGCCACCGAATCGACCTCGTCAAAGAAGATTATGCATGGCGATGCTTGCCGCGCCTTGCGAAAGATCTCTCTAACCGCCTTCTCAGATTCTCCTACGAACTTGTTGAGCAGCTCCGGACCCTTAACGCTGATAAAGTTCGCCTCGCTCTCGTTCGCGGCAGCCTTCGCCAAGAGAGTCTTTCCAGTTCCAGGCGGACCATACAAGAGCAATCCCTTCGGGGGAACGGCGTTCATCTGGGCGAAGAGTTCAGGATATTTCAGCGGCCACTCTATAGCTTCCCTAAGCTCCTCCTTCACACCCTCCAACCCGCCAATGTCCTCCCATTTGATATCAGGAACCTCCACCAAAACCTCTCGCATCGCCGAAGGTTCCACCTCCTTCAATGCTTCCTGGAAGTCGCTCATTCGGACAATGATCTTGTTGAGGACCTCCACTGGAATGTTCTCAGCCTCCAAATTGATCTCCGGCAGAATCCTACGAAGCGCACGGATAGCCGCCTCCTTTGCAAGCGCCTCCAGGTCTGCGCCAACAAACCCGTGGGTAACGTCGGCCAGCTTCTTCAAGTCCACATCTTCAGCCAAAGGCATGCCCCGAGTGTGAATCTGCAAAATCTCCAGTCTACCGTCCCGGTCAGGGACACCGATCTCGATCTCCCGATCAAACCTTCCGGGGCGGCGTAGAGCCGGGTCTATCGAGTTGATCCGGTTCGTCGCTCCTATGACCACCACCTTACCACGCGACTGTAAACCATCCATTACAGAAAGTAATTGCGATACAACGCGCTTCTCGACCTCACCAGTAACCTCTTCCCGCTTCGGCGCGATCGAGTCTATCTCGTCGATGAATATGATCGATGGCGCGTTTTCTTGGGCCTCTTTGAAAATCTCGCGCAGTCGCTCCTCGCTTTCACCGTAGAACTTGCTCATTATCTCGGGCCCACCAATGCTGTAGAAGTTGGCGTTCGTCTCGCTCGCCACCGCCTTAGCCAGCAGCGTTTTACCGGTGCCTGGTGGTCCGTGAAGAAGGACCCCCTTTGGGGCCTCGACCCCCAGCCGCTCAAACAGTTCCGGATGTCTCAGGGGAAGTTCTATCATCTCCCGGACTTTCTGGATGACGGGCCGAAGGCCTCCAATGTCCTCGTAAGCGATCCTGGGGATTGCTCTAGGAGCCTCTTTCACTTGTTCGCCTACGGTGACTTTAGTCTGGTCTGTGACGATGACTGCTTCCGCAGTAGGGGTAGTGCTTGTGACTACTAGGTCAATTTTGCGACCCATCACATTTATCGGAACATAGTCTCCCCGCGCTAAGACTCGGCCTTCCAGGATCTGGCTGAGATATTCCTCCCCTCCCACAATCCGAAGCGGTTCGGTAGGCGCTAGAATAAGTCGCTGGGCGATCTTTGCCTCTATCTTCCTGATCGTGACTTTATCGTCGATCGAAACTCCAGCGTTATTCCTCAGATACCCATCGATACGTATCGTTCCCTTGCCGAAATCCGATTCGTATCCGGGCCATGAAAGAGCGGTTGTCTTCTTCTTGCCAATAATCTGGATCACGTCGCCAGAGGTCAGTCCGAGTTCGTCTACAACTTTGGGGTCTACTCGAGCGATGCCTCGACCAACATCTCTCTGATACGCGTCTGCGACTCTAAGGGTAAGGGTCTTTTCGGGCAAGATTGATCCTCTGAAGTTCCGTCAGTGCGAAATCATCCTTTGGGTAATAACTCTACCTGACTCCTATCGAGACAGGCCGCTGCTGTATTTTCGGAGGGGAAATTTCTACCTTGGTTGTGGAGCCTGCAAGAGCTGCGGCTTCCGGAAAACTTCTATCATGGCCCTTGCGAATTCGGGGAGATCGCTGGGGACTCTTGAGGTGACGAGGTTTCCGTCACTTACTAGAGCCTTGTCGACGTAGCGGGCGCCGGCGTTGATCATGTCGTCTCTAATTCCCGCAACACAGGTTAGCGTCCTGTTCTTCACAATCCCAGCAGACGCTAGCACCTGTCCCGCGTGGCAGATCGCGGCAATAGGTTTGCCCTGGGTGTCGAAATCTTTGACAAATTTGAGGATCTTGTTGTTGAGTCGCAGCTTCTCTGGCGATTTGCCTCCGGGAATAACTAGAAAGTCGAAGTTCTCTGCATCTACGTCCTCAATTGATGTGTTGGGTGTGATCGAGTATCCTCTCTTGCCTTTGATAGGGTCGCGAGTCAGTCCGATGACTGTTGTCCTGATTCCTTCCTCTTGCAATCGGTACAAGGGGTGGAATAGTTCTAGGTCCTCGAACTCGTCTGTGGCAATTAGGGCTGCTGTCTTTCCTTTTAGATCGTTTGGCACTGTCTACAACCAACGAAGGCTTGACCAGTTACTTGAATTTGGCTGGCTATAATGGCTTTTTGGGCGGCTTTGGCGATTTCTAGGTTTCAGCGCTGTCCTTGAAGATCTGATCCACCTTGGTCCCGTGTGATTTATAGCGCGCTGAGCATGCTATTCCTGCTAGGTCGAACTTGTCGGAGGATGTGAAGCGTATGGCAGACCTGTTGAAGTCAGGCGCCACTATGCTCTCTGACGTCTGTCCCGTGTGCGGAACACCTCTCTTCAAGGTGAAGGGCGAGGTCTTCTGTGCAAAATGTAACAAGCCCGTGGTCTATCAGAAGGCTATGTCGCCTCAGGCAACTCTTTCTCCGGGCTATCTCCTCGATTCGGTTGAGATGACGATCGTCGGCAAGATCAGTGAGGCAAATGATGCTTTGAAGGCTGAGAAGGATCCTGAGAAACTGTCGGTGTACAGCAACCTCGTTTTCGGCTGGCTGTCGATGCTGGAGAAGCTGCGGAGCCTGAAAGAGTCTTTCAAGGAATAGATGCTAGGTTCTTC